>ONBI01000001.1 GCA_900316035.1 uncultured Eubacteriales bacterium | reverse complement strand
GATAGAGATAGCTATCGATTGCTTTCCCCTGATAGTGGATGTTGACATAATAGATCTGACCTTGAAGTTTCTCACTTACATCGTCTGGAAATTCCTTCTTCAGCAACAAGTCTTTTTCAAAAGGCCAATGATCTAAATACATGATCGCAATTGCTCTCTTTGTTCGAGCGCCATATTCCTGAAGAATATCGTAGAGGATATAGATGAGATAGTTCTGCATTCTTGTTTCGACATGGGATGTTTTGCTATGCTGCATCTCCAGATCGATTTCGAATTGGTTGGTTTGGCGGTAATAATCGAAGATGACGGTATGCTTTTCTCCTAATTCCTTTTGGATCTCTTTATCCTCTAGAAAGCTATCGCATTCAAGAACTACCGCTCGGATCAGCTCATCTCCAAAATCGGTTAAGGAGAAGAGATATCGTGTGACTCGATCGGAGCTAATAGTGTAATTCTCTGTTTTAATCGGCAGAAAAATCTGAACTTCTTTATTCCCGCGGTTAATGATTTCCTTCCCCATCTGTATTCTCTCCTCTCAATAGATATATTGTCCTGGAGAAAGGAAAATTTCCAAACTCGCTTTTCTTTTCGTCAAAAAAGGATGATCCATTACCAGACTGAGGAGTTAAGGTAAAAGATCATCCTTGATTAAACTTCTAACGATTAAGCGGAGATGGTTACTGGCTTTTCCTGTCTGCTTTTAACGTATTTAACAAGTACAGCAATCTCATGCATCGTAAGCGGGAAGAAACCGATTGCCAAGGTGATAAGCCATTCCTGCCAATCTAAGTTGATGGTGGAGAAGACCGCTCTCATACCCGGAACTTCGATGACGAGAAGCTGCAAAGCAATACCGGCAAGAAGAGCTAGCCAGAGCATACCGTTTCTATCTTTGAAGACATGGACAAACGAGCGGTCGAGATCACTCATACCGATCATATGAATCAGTTCCATGAACGCAAGAGCGGTGAAGGTCATCGTCTGAGCCTGTTCAAGATAGACACCCTGTTCGTATAGCGCCTTGATTCCGGAATAGGAGAAGGTGCCGTTTAACCAGGCAGGGCAGAGATAAGCGACGATTGTACCGATGGTGAGGAAAGTGCCGTACCAAGCAATCAAAGAGGCGCCACCATGAGCGAAAAGACTCTCGTTAGGATCTCTCGGCTTCTCTTTCATGATAGAAGGATTCTTCGGCTGCATTCCTAAGGCGATAGCAGGTAAGGAATCAGTGATGAGGTTGATCCAGAGAAGATGGATGGCTAAGAAAGGAGAAGGTAAGCCCACCAAGGTGATCAAGAACATTCCCAAGACTTCGGTGATGTTCGTAGAAAGGAGGAAAAGAACCGTGCGGCGGATATTGGCGTAGATTCCTCTTCCTTCTTCCACTGCTTTTTCAATCGAAGCGAAGTTATCATCGGTGAGAACCATATCGGCTGCGCTCTTAGCAACATCGGTTCCGGTGATACCCATCGCAATACCGATATCGGCTGCCTTAAGAGACGGAGCATCGTTCACACCATCTCCTGTCATTGCGACAATGTTGCCATTTGCTTTGAAGGCTTTGACAATCTGAACCTTGTTCTCCGGAGAGACACGGGCGAAGACTCTTGCGGTCTTGACCGTCTCCTGAAGTTCCTGTTCCGACATCTTATCGACATCGGCACCGGTATAGCATTGACTCTTATCGGAGCAGATACCTAAGTCTTTGGCTATTGCATAGGCCGTATCCTTGTGATCGCCGGTGATCATCACCGTACGGATACCGGCTTCTTTGAGTTTTGCAACCGCCTGTTTTGCTTCCGGTCTTGCCGGATCGATCATTGCGACAAGGCCGACGAAGATAAGATGATTTTCTTCGATCTTTCCTTCGTCTCCATAGGCAAGAGCTAAGACGCGGAGCGCTTCTTCGGAGAAACGGCTATTCTGCTGATTGATTCTTTCGATATCTTCTTTTGTGATTTCTCTTACCTGTCCATCGACTAAGATACGATCGGTATGAGCAAGGATCGAATCCAAGGCACCTTTGGTATAGAGAACCTTCTTTTCTCCATCCTGATGTAAGGTCGACATCATCTTGCGGACGGAATCGAAAGGAAGTTCTTCGATACGGGGAGAAGAAGCTTCCAGATCCTTCTTATGCATATCGAAAGCATTGGCAAAAGCGACCAAGGCGATTTCGGTAGGATCGCCGTATAGACCTTCATCGACCGTAGCGTTAGAGCAGAGCGACATGCCTTTCGCTAACGTGAGAAGATCCGGATTCTTTGTTTTCGGAGAGAACTCAGGAGCATCGATCTCTTTGAAATCCGTATAGGCTTTGACAACCGTCATCTTGTTCTGGGTGAGCGTTCCGGTCTTATCGGAACAGATGACCGAGACCGCGCCGAGAGTTTCGACCGAAGGTAATTTACGGACAATCGTATTGGCTTTGACCATCTTCTGAACACCAATCGATAAGACAATCGTGACGATAGCGGCTAAGCCTTCCGGAACCGCCGCAACGGCTAAAGAAATAGAAGAAAGCAAGGCTTCAATATAGCTTTCGACCTGGGTGTTCTTGCCATCGACAAAAATCCAGATGAGGTTGACTAAGAAGACCGCGATGACGATGAAGAGAGTGATAAGACCTAGAGACTTCGAAAGTTTGGCTAATGACTTCTGAAGCGGAGTCGGATCATCGGGTTCGCTATCTAAGGAGTTGGCGATCTTACCGATTTCGGTCGACATACCGGTCTTGCTGACGATACCGATACCTCTTCCATAGGTGACGGTAGTCGACATGTAGGCACAGTTCACTTTGTCTCCGATGCCGACTTCATGGTCAAAGACACGGGAAGCATCTTTTTCGACAGGAACCGATTCGCCAGTTAGAGAAGACTCATCTATTTTGAGGTTGACGGATTCCACGAGACGGAGATCAGCACCGACGGTATCCCCTTCTTCCAGGTAGACGATATCGCCGGGAACCAAGTCTTCGGATTTGATTCTCTTTCTCTTTCCGTCTCTTAAGACCGTGGACTCCGGACTCGACATCTTTTTCAGAGCTTCAAGAGAAGTCTGCGCTTTCTTTTCCTGGATGGTACCGATGAGAGCATTGAGAAGGATGACCGCGAAGATGATGATGACATCGGGCCAATCCCCGGTTTCTAAGAAGTTGAAGGCTAACCCTTCGTTCAAGGCTTTGACGGTATCGTAGATAGAGACACCGATTGTCAAAGCGACGGCCGCGAAGAGAACATAGATGAGAGGATCGTTAAGCTGAGAGAAGAAGATCTGAATGACGTTCTTCTTCTTTTTCTCGGCTAACGCATTCTTTCCATACTTTGCTTGTCTAGCTTTGGCTTCTTCTTCGGATAGACCTTTTTCGATCGAAGTCCTTTCTTTTTCTTCGACTTCCTTGACGGATAGTTCTTCGTTCCTTTTTTCTTCCATGATTGCCTCCTTGCGCAAAAGAAAAGAACAAGTACTTATGCCATACTTGTTCTCGTGATTCTCTTGATACAAGACAAGCATGGTCATTCCATGCTTAAGTCTTGATTTTTCAGGAAGGTCCGGACAATCGTCTGTCGACTTGACGAACGCTTCCGCCTAGTGAGGCAATCTACTCCCTTAAGCAAAGAGATTGTACGTCAAAAAGCCGATTTTTCAAGGAAGAACTTTGTATTTTCTTCTCCCTAACCTTCTACTCTGCTTCGGAATTTATCTCGGCTCCTCTTACAAACTTTCCTTTTCTATTTATAATAGATTGTCTTTATTCTCCCACACGCTTTTGGAGGGAACTTGGAAATGAAATTAGTCAACAAAACATTCGATAGTGAAGACTGCCCGAAATCGACGGCAAGAGCCTTTGAATTCACTTCTCTTTTCCGCGATGCCTTCTTCCAGTTCAACTCCTTCTATGTGATGCTCTATGTTCAGCTCTGCTCTCCGATCATCCGTTCGACGGATTATGTGACGATGTTCACCGTCATCTCCTTAGTTCTCATCTTCTCTAAGATCCTCGCGGGATTCTGTTGGACACTGGCTAGCCATATGCTGGAGAACGCCCACTTCCGCTTAGGAAACTATCGTACGATGACCTTTATCGGTGCGATTGTCTCTACGGTTGCCTTCGTTCTGATGTTCTTTGTCTCGCCTCTCTTTGAAGGCTGGACGTATGTCACCGTCTTCCTGATTCTTTATACCTTAGAAGAATGCCTTTATTCCATCAACGATATCGGCTATTGGTCTATCGTCAATAAGCTCAGTTACGATGAAAAACATCGTAGTCATATCTCCTCTATCACTAACGTCATGACTTCCTTAGGCGGTTATACGGTCTCGGCTCTTTCTCCTGCTTTAGCTAACGGAAACCTCACTCTGAATCTGAGAATCTTAGCTCTTGTCTTAGTGGTCGGTTATTTCGTTGCTTCGATGGTCTATGTCGTTGTGATGAAGGAAAGAAAAGAACCGCGGGAACTTCATAAAGAGAAGACTCCCTGGTACGAAGGAATGCGGATTCTCTTCACCGATAAAGAAGTCTTTATCGAAGTCTTCTGTCTCTTCTGTGCCTTCTTGGCGCAGGATATTCTGATCTCGAATTCCTCTACCTATTTCTACTATGAATACGGCTATGGATCTTTCGGTGCTAAGCCGTATGGAAATGCCTTGCTCCCTGGGGGAGCGGTTTCGTTCTTCTTCTGTCTCATCTACGGAATCGGTATCACGATATCGGAATTCCTCTATACGCCGGTAGCCTCGAAATTCGGTAAGAAGATACTTATCAACTTCTTTACGACAATTCAGATCGGTTTATATGTTCTCCTGTTCTTCTTCGGTTTCAAGGCAGGATACGAAATCTTCTTATTCATCCTTATCTTCTTCATCGCTTTCACCCATGGTTTCCTCTATATGTCCTATATCATGAACTCCTTCAACGTAGCCGAATATTACGAATATAAGACTGGCAAGGAGCGCTCGGCTTCGACGATGGCGATCAAAGCTTTCGGTGTCAAAACCGCCAATGGTGTTCAGACCGGTGTCTTCTATCTCACGCTTCTTTCTTCGGGACTTATGTCGATCAACCAGCAGGTTGCCTCTTTAGAAGCGCAGGGTTCTTCCGATGATCTGATTGCCGAAATCAATAACACCATCCATGCTAGTGATATCGCTTCGAATCTTACCATCTACCGCGCCCTTATCACTTTCCTTCCTTTGGCTTTGATGATTGTGGCTGCTGCTTTATCTCTCTTCTGTGTTTCCTTCACGGATGAGAAGAAATACGCTTTCTATGTTGCGGAAGTGAAGAAGAGAAGAGAGGCTTTACCTCAGAAGAAATAGAACGACAAGCCGGAGTGAGAAAAGAAGTTGCTTGCTTTTCCTTGTACTGACTTCTTTTCCCCACTAAAATAGACCTTCGAGGGTGCAATTCATGGACAATCTTCTATCTCGCTTTCTGACCAAAGTAGGAATCAAAGATATCAAACCGTTTGAGGGTGGCTTTTTCGCTGCTCTGACAAACGATAAGGAGAACAATCGAATCTCCGCCAAGATCCATCTTGCTCACTATCTTTCGGTTCCGGTCTATAACGATTTCTTCGATACCATCTCCGCTTTTACGGCGCATGGCGGTTTCGGTATGCGTATCTCTTTTGCTTACGACCACGAAACCGAAGCAGATGCCGAAAAACTTTTAGAAGAATATAAAGCTTCTACTTCTGCCCAGATGCTAGACGATTGCCGCATCTTCCCGGAGGAGAAGAGGCTGCTTTTCTATTACAAGAGCCCCGATGTCGCTCTGGATATCAACGAGGAATCCCGCCGTCTTACCGATTTCCTCGATTCCATCTCTTCTTCCTATCATGTTCTCATTCAGGAAAAAGTCTATTACGACGATGATTTTGCGGAGCGTCGAGAGGAAGCCTATCACCAGAAGAGCGAAGAAGTAGGACGGAAATTCGAAGCGAAACGCAAACTTGATTCCACCTATCAGCCCTGCAAGCTCAAGGATATCGAAAACTACCGCATGGTCTTAGTCGAAGGCAAGATCTTCAAGCTCGGAGAAGCCCGTAAGACCAAGAAAGGTATGACGATCCAACCGATCGAATATACCGATGGTTCTGACTCGATCACTTCGACTCTTTTCGAAGGAAAGAGAATGACCTTAGAAGAGATGGCGAAATATACGGTCGGAACAAAAATCCGCGTCAAAGGAAAACCGTTCCACAACCAGTACAACCACGATCAACTCGAAATCTCTATCGATGAAATGGAGATACTACCTCCCGATCCGCAGAGAGAAGATACCTATCCGAGAAAACGTGTCGAGCTTCACGCCCACACCAAGATGTCGGCTTTCGATGGCTTAGCTTCCGTCACCGACTATGCGATGACTGCGAAACGTTGGGGTCACAAAGCTTTCGCTATCTGCGATCACGGCGTCGTTCAGGCTTTCCCGGAAGCGCAGAAAGCCGCAAAAGCCGCCGGTATCAAAATCATCTACGGCGCGGAACTTTATGTTGTCGACGATAAATTGACTTATATCTATAACTCGTGCAAACGGAACTTATCGAAAGAAACCTATGTCGTCTTCGATACCGAAACCACGGGTCTCAGCTGCCGTTATGACCGTCTTATCGAGTTCGGTGCAGTCAAAGTCACCGCCTCCGGAGAAGTCATCGATGATATCGACTTCTTCATCAATCCGGATATGAAGCTTTCCCGTTTCTCTTTGGAAACTTCCCACATCCGTCAGGAACAGGTCGATAACGGTAAACCGATCAAGAAAGCCTTACAGGATATCCTCGAATTCTTCGGCGATTCGATTTTGGTTGCCCATAACGCTGCCTTCGATTACGGCTTCTTAAACGAAGCTCTGCAGAATAACGGCATGGAGCCGATCAAGAACCCGGTCATCGATACGCTTCCTCTTTCCCGTTACCTCTACCCCGATATGCGTTCCCACACCGAGGAATCCTTAGCCCGTAAACTCGAAGTCGACTTCGATTCGACCGGCGCCCACCGTGCAAACTACGATGCCGGACATCTTGCGAAGATCTTCTCCGTCATGCTTTCGACTCTTTCGGAGACCAATCCGGACCTCACGCATGAACAACTGGCTTTGCTTCCAGTGAGTAAACAGATGCTGGTCGGACTACATCCTTATCATGTGACTGCCTATATCCAGAATCAGGACGGTGTTAAGAATCTTTATAAGATTATCTCTATTTCCAACACCGAGTATCTTGCGAAAGATGGCACCCCTCGTGTCCCCGTTTCCTTACTCGAAAAATACCGTCAGAACCTGATCTTCGGTTCGGCCTGTTTCAACGGCAAAGTCTGGGAGACAGCGACGACCAAGTCGAAGGAAACTTTGATGGAAGTGATGAAGCCTTACGACTTCATCGAAGTGCAGCCTCCGGAAAACTACATCTATCAGATCCATACCGGTATGTTCCACTCCTTAGAAGAAGTGGAAGCCATTCAGAAAGACCTGATTGAAACCGCTAGAAACCAAGGAAAGATCGTTGTTGCGACAGGAGACTGCCATTATCTCAACCCGGAAGATAAGATCTTCCGTGATGTCTTCATCTCTTCGAAAGGATTGAAGGGTGCCCGTCATCCTCTCAATCTCGCTCCGTACGATTCCGCTTCCGAAGAAAAGAAGAAAGCCTGGTATGCCCATCCGCTTCCGAATCCCGACCAGCACTTCAGAACCACCGATGAGATGATGCAATGCTTTGCTTATCTTAACGATACCAAGTTAGAAGAAGAAATCGTCATCGACAACACCAACAAGATCGCCGATAGCATCGCCGAAGGTATCAAACCTTTGAAGGATGGAACCTATTCTCCGTACATCCCTGGTGCAGATGAAAAACTCCGTGACCTCTGCTTTAAGACCGCTCATGAACTCTACGGAGATCCTCTTCCGCAGGTCATTCAGGACCGACTCGATACGGAGTTAAAAGGTATCATCGATAACGGCTACGCGGTCATTTACTGGCTTTCTTCGGAAATCGTCCGTTGGTCGAACTCCGAAGGCTACATGATCGGTTCCCGTGGTTCCGTCGGTTCTTCTTTGGTCGCTATGATGACCGGTATCACCGAAGTCAACGCTCTTCCTCCTCATTACCGTTGCCCGCACTGCCATTATCTCGAATGGGCAGACCTTACCAAGTACGATTCCGGTTTTGATCTGCCGGCGAAGAAATGTCCAAAATGCGGACATGATTTAATCGGAGACGGACAGAATATTCCGTTTGCAACCTTCCTAGGCTTCCACGCCGAAAAGGTTCCGGATATCGATCTCAACTTCCCGTCGGATTTCCAAAGCCGCGCGCATCTGCATATGCAGACGATTCTCAATGCGACCGGCAATACCTGTTATAAAGCAGGTACGATTCAGACGACACAGGAGAAGCAGGCACGCGGTTACGTGCTCGGCTATTTTGAGTCTTTAGGTATCGATACTTCGAAAGTCAGAGATGCCGAAATCGACCGCATCGCTTCCGGCTGTATCGATGTCAAACGTTCGACCGGCCAGCATCCGGGTGGTGTCATCGTCATCCCGAAAGGCTATGAAGCCGAAGACTTCACGCCGGTTCAATACCCTGCCGATGATGCCGATTCCTCTTGGAAGACGACCCATTACGACTTCCACGCCATTCACGATAATGTTCTTAAGTTCGATATGCTCGGCCACGTCGACCCTCAGGCAATCCGTATGCAATGCGACCTCTGTGGCTTCAGCTTCCTGGATATGAAGGAGAAGATACCGATCTCCGATCCGGAAGCCCATTCCCTTTTCTGGTCTCCGGATGCTCTTCATCTGAAGAAGAATGTTCTGCAGCAGGAGACCGGTGCTTTGGGTTTACCGGAATTCGGTACCGAAAACGGCCGTCGCGTCTTATTGGAAACGAAACCCCGTTCCTTCTCCGACCTCGTCCGCATCTCCGGTCTATCCCATGGAACGAACGTCTTCGCCGGTAACGCCGAGGACCTCATCACCCAGAAAGGCTTCAAACTGAAGGATGTCATCGCCTGCCGTGATGATATCATGACCGTTCTTCACGATAAGTACGGAGTCGATAACTCCGACGCTTTCGCCATCATGGAATTCACCCGTAAGGGACGTTTCGGAAAACCGGGCGATGACGATAAGAAAGCCAAGTATGACCAGATCATGAGGGAACACAACGTTCCGGAATGGTATATCGAATCCTGCCATAAGATCGCCTACATGTTCCCGAAGGGACACGCGGTTGCTTATGTCTCAAACTGCATCCGTTGCGCCTGGTTCAAGGTCCATAAGCCGTTAGCTTATTACGCCACTTATTTCACTCTGCGCTGCGATGCCTACGATATTGAGACGATGATGAAAGGTATTGAGCCTTGCCTGAAGAAGAGAAACGATATCTTAGAAAGACAGGCCCATCGTCTACAGGTTTCCAATACCGAACTAGCCACCATCAACGCTTACGAACAGACGATTGAGATGTATGATCGCGGTTACTCCTTTGCTCCTCTCAATGTCATGACCGCCGAAGCCACCAACTTCACGATCGATGAAAAGAAGAATCAGGTCATTCCTTCTCTTACCTGTGTCAACTCGCTCGGTGCTTCCTTAGCAGAGCAGATTGTCTCGGCCCGAAAAGAATCGCCGTTCACTTCGGTCGAAGACCTCAAACAAAGAGGAAGAGTCGGTGATAAGATGGTCGATACTCTCCGTAAACTCGGTGCCTTAGAAGGTTTACCGGAAGACGATCAGATGACTCTGTTCTAAAAGAAAAAAGCAGGGTGTGAGGAATCGGTTTCTATCTATAAGAACCGAATCCTTGACCCTGCTTTTCAGTTTTCCTGTTTCTTTTCTTCTTTCGGAAGATAGTAGACCTTTCCTTCGTAGGAGATGAGAGTGACATCTTCGGAGAAGAGCTCTTCTTCTCCTTTTTCGACCGGAAGAGGTTTGTTCTGCGTAACAATTTCGTTTACGACTTCTTCTTCCATATCGGTATAGTTCTTTTCTTTGTGGAAGAGTCCGGGAACGAGATGAACCATACGATTGAGGCCTTCTCTGCGTACTTTCTTGGTCTTCAGATCATAGCTTAGGCGTTTTGCATTCTCATTGTGCCAACGCTGAACCCTGTCTCTTGCTTCTTTGCTCTGTTCGGTATAGGTAGGAAGAAGAGCGTTGCACTGTTTTCTGGATACTTCGCCGAGATATAGGGTGTAAGTGAGATTCGCACATTGATAAAGAAGATCTAATAGTATTTCCTGATACGTATAGTAGTTATCCAGAGTCTTTGTTTCCGCTACGTATTCTTTATAGGTGAGCTTGTTTTTCTTTGTTGAAGAGGCAAGCATCAGGTTTGCCTGACCTAAGAGAGAAGTATCTTCTTCCTCTAAGGAAGCGAGCTGCTGAATCTTATCTTTTCTTAAATCATCGTTAGCAAGAATCTCTTCCTGGAAGTCGGAGATCTGGCGGATATGGGTAAGTAAGGAGAAGACTTTGCTGCGGTATTCGTTATCCTGGAAATCGGAGATCCTGTTTGCATTAACAAGAATCGTATCGAGCTGGGAATGAATCTTGTTGAGGTAATAAGTTCCGACGACCCAGGAAGCTAAACTCATCGCACTATGGACACCGGCCGTAGGAGTAAGAGGAATTGTCATTTTATAAGGTAAGAAATAGATTGGTTTAGAAGGATCCTTGAAGTTTTCTTTGGAAGAATATTTCTTGACCGGTTTTCCTTTGGCAGGAACAACGGTCTGATAGGCGACTTTCTTGGGTTTATCGAAAGCTTCCTTCAGGGCTTCGCTGGTAGTGGCAAATCCCGGAATCATCGTCTCAATCAAGGAGAGAAGTCTGCTGTCTTTGATTTCAATCATCTGATCCTTCGGGACCTCTTCTTCAGGAAGCGGAGAAAGAGGAAGCTCCGCTTCTTCCGGAGCAGTATTTTCTTCTTCGTTCTTGGGAGCCGGTTTCTCTATCTTCTTCTTTTCTGTTTCTTTTCCTTTTCCGCCTTTCTGTTTCCACAGGAAAAGCACTAGGAGCACAATGGCGCTAGCTAAAAGAAGCGATAACACGACTAAGAGAATAATGAGATCCGATTGTGGCATAAAAGAAATCTTCTGAATGAGGGTTTATTGCGGTAAAGGAAGACCGGCTCTTTTACACATACCGGATTCCGAAAGAGAACTGTTGACGGAGGATTCGGTTTCTAAGGGGAAAGTGGCCGTGGCTAAACCAGCCCGCAACGCTTCCTTTAAGGACATACCCCGATAGAAAGCATACACGATACCGGCGGTAAAAGCATCCCCGCATCCGGTGGTGTTGACGACCTTTCCGGGGAACGGTGGAAGATAGAACGATCCGCTTTTATCGGCAGCGCAGGCTCCTTCGCTACCTAAGGAGATGAAGGCGTTCTTGACTCCGAGCTGAACCAATCTATCGGCTGCCTGATGGGCGGTAGCGACATCATGGATTTCGATTCCGGTCAGAGTCATAGCTTCGAGATCGTTGCACTTAAGACCGGTGAGATAGGAAAGACCTTTTTCCAGTTTCTTCGCCTTGGTCGTGGAAACTGCATCGGCGATGATCGGAGCTTTGGTGGTACGTAAAATCTCCAGTAAAGCATCTTCCGGAGGATTGGTATCCAGCACGATGACCTGAGCCTTGGCTAAGGCTTCTTCTTTCTCTTTGACGTACTGGACATCAAAGCGCTCCATGATCGACATATCGGCAATCGCGGCTACCATCTTTCCTTTTTCGTTTTCAACATAGAGATAAGTAGAGGTAGGAAGATCCGGAACCCGTTTTGCATAATTGAGACCGATGCCGACCGAATGGCAGTGCTCTTCAATCTTCTTGGCATTGTCGTCGTTTCCTAAGACCGTCAGCATCTCGACGGGTAAAGAGAGGAGGGCAAGATCCTGAGCGATATTTCTTCCGACGCCTCCGAAAGAGGTATGGACCGTACCCGGATTCGAATCTTCGGGAACAAAGGTGGAGAAAGGAGTTCCGCCGATATCGATGTTGATACCGCCGACAACGGCGACATAAGGTTTGGTCCTTACGACATAACGTCTACCTAAAATGTAGCCTTGCCTTTTTAAAGATGTGATATGGACCGCTACCGAAGAGCGGGACATATGCGTCTTCTTAGCGATTTCCTCCTGGGAGATCATCGGGTTTTCCCCGATCAAGGCCAGAATCTCTTCTTCCCGTGGAGTCATATTTGCCTCCTTTCCCTAAGACGAAGAGGGATGTGTTTTTCTTGCTTAATAGCTTAAACAACTCTTAAGAAGAGTGCAACAGCTCAAAGAAAAATGAGAGAAGAAAATGAAAAGAAATAGTAGTTATTTCCCTTATTTCAAGAGAAAACGGCTGCTGCAAGAAAGCAACAGCCGCCTGTGACTTAAGAAAGGCTTAGTTGACGTGGAAAAGAAGATCGCCATACGAAGGAACCGGCCAATCTTCCTTCGCGACGAGAAGCTCAAGAGCATCAACGGGTTCTCTGAGAGCAGAAAGCAAAGGAAGAATCTTATCACGGCAATAGACCGCGAGTTCTCTTCCGCTGATTCCTTTTGCTCCCTCCGCCGTCTTGACTAATTCATCCTTGGTATCGGAAATCTTATCGAGTAAGGTCGAGATGTCACCGGCTTTCTTGATGGTGGATTTCGGAGTCGGGATAGAAGCATCGTGGCAATGTTCAATCTCTTTGGCTAACTTATCGAGATACTTGTTTCCGGCCGGAAGATACTGCTTATCGACCATATGGATCATGGTCTTGGCATCGATGGTGACGAGGTTAGCGTAGTTGGTGTACTTGATCTGGGCGCGGGAAGCAAGTTCGGTAGAGGTAAGAACCTTCGATTCTAAGAAGAGTTCCTTGACCTTGTCGGTCGAGAGGACATCGGTCGCTTCGACGGTGGTCTTGAGGTTCGGAAGACCGCGCTTGGCGGCTTCCTTGACCCAAGCATCGGAATAGCCATCGCCATTGAAGATGATGCGCTGATGTTCCTTAAGGGTGGTAGCGATCCATTCGTTGATGGCCTTCGTCGCATCTTCGCTTCTTTCGACGGTATCGGCGAAGTCCTTTAAGGCGTGACCGACGATGGTGTTGACGACGGTGTTAGGTTCGGCAATATTCTGCTGAGAGCCGACCATACGGAATTCGAAGCGGTTGCCGGTGAAAGCAAACGGAGAGGTACGGTTACGGTCGGTCGAATCCTTCGGTAAAGTCGGAAGCGTCTTGGCACCGGTGACAAGAAGATGGTTCCCGGTAGCACGGGCCGGAGCATCGGTATTGATGATGCGTTCAACCACATCTTCGAGTTCATCACCGATGAAGACGGAGAGAATAGCCGGCGGGGCTTCATTAGCGCCTAAGCGGAAATCGTTTGTATAGGTGGCTACGGATTCTCTTAAAAGACCCGCATACTCATCAATCGCTTTGACAACCGCGGCTAAGAAGACTAAGAACTGCGTGTTCTCTCTCGGGTTCTTGCCAGGGTTGAAGAGGTTAACACCGGTATCGGTAGCTAAGGACCAGTTATTGTGTTTACCGCTTCCGTTGATGCCGGCAAAAGGCTTTTCGGCAAGTAAGCAGATGAAGCCATGCTTCTTGGCAAGCTTCTTTAAGACAAGCATGACAAGAGCGTTCTGATCGGCAGCGACATTGGAAGTCGAATAGACGACCGCCAGTTCGTGCTGACTAGGAGCGACCTCGTTATGACGGGTCTTAGCCGGGACACCTAATTTCCATAAGGTTTCATCGACTTCGGCCATGAAGGCAGCAATCTTCTCACGGATAGGGCCGAAATAGTGATCTTCGAGTTCCTGTCCTTTCGGAGCCGGAGCGCCGAAGAGGGTACGGCCGGTATAGATGAGGTCCTTACGGGCTGCAAAATGTTCGGTATCGATAAGGAAGTATTCCTGTTCCGGACCGGCAGCAGGTAAAACACGTTTCGTAGTCGAATCGCCGAAGATACGTAAAGCGCGGACCGCCTGTTCGGAGAGATAATCCATGGAACGGAGAAGAGGAGTCTTATCGTCGAGAGCTTCGCCCGTGTAGGAGCAGAAAGCTGTCGGGATATAAAGGACACCGCCGTCTTCATCATGGATGACGAAAGCCGGAGAAGTGCAGTCCCAAGCGGTATAACCACGGGCTTCGAAAGTGGCTCTTAAACCGCCGGAAGGGAAGGAAGAAGCATCCGGTTCGCCCTTGATGAGCTCTTTGCCGGAGAAGGCCATAATGACTTTTCCGTGCTCATCGGGCTTTGAAATAAAGGCATCGTGCTTTTCGGCAGTGACACCGCTCATCGGCTGGAACCAATGGGTGTAGTGGGTGGCACCCTTGGAAATCGCCCAGTCCTTCATGCCATGGGCGACATCATCGGCTAAAGAAGCATCGAGCTCTTTGCCGTTGTGGATCGTATCCATCAAGGCTTCGTAGACTTTCTTAGGAAGGTGGGTTCTCATCTCTTCGTCATCAAAGACATCGATTCCGTAGTTCGCTGCGACATCGAACTTGTCTGGCATAACGCGCCTCCTTTTTTCACAACGAGAATCAATATAATGATTTTTGGGAGCGGTTGCAATGTGAATTTTTCATATTTTCATGAAACAAGAAAAAATCTTTCACAGCGGAAAAAGTTGGGAACAGAAAATAAAATTAAAAGAAACAGAAAATATTATAAAATTGAAACAATGAAAATCGTTTTCATAAAGGCAAAAAGAAAAGAGAAAATTTTACCTTTTTCTGTCCCTGAAAGCTGAATTTTAAGGTTTCTTTAAGACAAAAAAGACTCCTCTCAAGAGAAAGGAGTCACAGATTGCTGTCGTTATGGGAGAGAAGAGAAAGCATAAGTTTTGCATCCGTATCGTCGCTTGTCGAAGCAAAGAGGAAGCTTTCTTTTCCTTGGTAAGTAGCATGATAAGTCGTATCGTTACCGATGACATCGGCATAGCTTCTTCCGGCCTGATCCAGATATCCGACGGTTTCTCGTATCTCCGGATTCGCATCATAACCGGCTAACGTACTGGAGGAAGAAAGTACATTCGTAGTATAGGTGCTAGCCCAGGTAACTTCATCGAGAGTAAAGAGAGAAGTGAGATTGCCTGTGATATCTTCCGAAACGGCAAAGGCGTAAGGAGCATGATAGGGAATGGCTTCTTCTAAAGAAGAGACGACCTTGATCTGATATTTCCCCGATTCCGATAAGGACTTCTGTAACGTATTCAGGTGTTCGATAAGAGTAGAAGAAACTTCTTTCTTTGTGAAGGTTCCATCCGCTTCCGGATAGGTGGAAGCAAAGAGAACCGCATCGGCATAATCGGAAGAAAGCGTGGTTCCCGCCTGCTTGATATTGATCAGAAGGAAAGGCGAAGCTTCGTTGTTGCGGATGGTGATTCTCTTTCTTATTCCGGTCTTGCTATCCGGTAAAGAATAGGTTTCCAAAGAAACAGGCGAAGCAAACGAAAGCGAATAAGGATTGATATCGCTCTTCTTATCCGAAGAGGAATTCGGATCCGAATAGAGGAGGTAATCCCCTTCTTCTAAGTCGTTGAGATCGATATAGAACTTATGATGGGTGAAATCGGATTTGGCACTGGCGGAAAGAGGAACATCGGAAGTGAGGTTATAGAGATAGAAATTGCTTCCTCCTCCTGCAATCGGAGTCGTATCCGAAGAAGCATAAAGCGAAGGGGTGATCTTGCTTTCACTGACAAAGAGTTTGGTACCGACTAAGGAGATATCGTGTGCTTTCTTCTGTTTGCCTTTACCGAATTCCCCATAGACTTTCTTGGATTCGGTGACGCTCATCCCGTTTAAGGTGATGTAGCTATCGTCTCCGGTTTTCTCGGTCTGCGCAAAGACGATTCTTTCGTAGATAGAGAAGCCGGCAAGAACAAAGGAACCGAGGACCGCAAGCGAAAGGAGAACTCTTCCGACTTTCTTACCGGTAGAGTAATTTCCTTTCTTCGGTTCTTCACTAGCATTCGTAGTCGGATTAGGGGCTGGGTTATTCTGTACAAGAATCTGAATCGGTTGCTGTGGAGCATTCGGTGTTGGAGTACTAGGTGTTGCCTGCTCTTTTAAGGAGCTATCGTCCGCTGTTTCCGGAGCAGGAGTAAAGGGTTTGCTATCCTCTGCTTTTTCCGCTTCAAAAGAAGGAGTCGAACCCGACTCGACAAAAGCATCTTCTTTCAGAGTAGAAGAAGGTGCCTGTACCGGAGTATTCTCTTCCGGCTTATTGTTTTCGCTAGGCTGAGGCTCGTTCTTTTTCTTGTGGAAAAACATCTCTTTTAGAATTCCATGTCCTTATAGCAACGCGGATAAGGAAGCGTATCACGGATGTTATCCATACCGGTGACAAGCATGACCAGACGCTCGAAACCGAGACCGAAACCGGAATGCGGAATCGAACCGTTCTTACGTAAATCGAGATACCACTGATAGGCAGGGATGTTCATCTTGAGTTCCTGCATACGGGTGAGAAGCTTGTTGTAATCGGCCTCTCTTTCACTGCCACCGCAGAGTTCACCGATCTCCGGAACAAGGAGATCGACGGCGCCGACGGTTCTGCCATCGTCGTTCTGCTTCATATAGAAGGCCTTGATATCCTTCGGATAATCGGTGAGGAAGATAGGTCCCTTGAAGACCTGTTCGGTCAGATAACGTTCGTGTTCGCTTCCTAAATCAAGACCGAACTTGATATCGGAGACTTCGAACTTATGGCCGTTCTTGACCGCATCCTGAAGAATCTGGATCGCTTCTTCGTACTTGACTCTCTTAAACGGTTTCTCGACAAACTCGTCAAGACGGGAGGGAAGATCCTTATCGATCCACTTGGCGAAGAAGTCCATATCCTGCTTGCAGTCTTCTCTGGTCTTCTTGACGACATATTTGAGGAAATCCTCCTCCAGATCGCAAAGGTCGCTTAAATGTGCCCAGGCAAACTCCGGCTCGACCATCCAGAACTCGGCCGCATGACGGGTGGTGTTGGATTTCTCGGCGCGGAAAGTCGGGCCGAAGGTGTAGACCTTACCATAGGTGAGAGCAAACGGTTCGACATGGAGCTGACCGGAGACGGTGAGATGGACGTTCTCCTTATTGAAGAACTCGGTCGGCTTCTTGACATCGGCATAGACATCGAAAGTCTGACCTTCGCCTTCGCAGTCGTTCGAAGTGAGGATCGGCGTATGGATCCATAAGAAACCCTTCTTATGGAAATATTCATGGATGTAATAGGCTAACGTCGAACGGACACGGAAAACCGCGTTGAAGGTGTTGGTCTTCATTCTCCACTGCGGAATCGAGCGGAGATATTCATAGCTGGTCTTCTTCTTCTGTAACGGATAGGTCTCATCGACATCGCCGACAAGAGTGCTCGAAGTCGCATGAAGTTCAAAAGGCTGTTTTGCTTCCGGAGTGACATGAAGCGTACCTTTGACTTCGACGGTCGCTCCTAATTTCGCCGCCTTGCAGGCTTCGTCACTAGGACCATAGACAATCTGGAGAGGTAAGAAGCAGGAACCGTCGTTGATGTTGAGAAAACCGATGGTTCCGCTGAAACGGTTATTCTTGGTGTAACCGCCGAACGTGAGTTCCTTTCCTTCGAGTTCCGAAATGGTCTTATCTTCCACCTTATCAAACAGATCCTTGATGGTATATTTTTCGGTTAAATCCATAATGTTTCTCCTTTCAAAGGATGAATTATTCCTCCGCTAAGGCGCGGTTTGGAAGACTTGTCATCGATAACGGGGCAAGTTTCCCCTGCTCGATCATATGATGAGCGGCTTTGGCAATCATCGCGGCGTTATCGGTCGTGCACCAGAGCGGAGGAATCATGACTTCGATTCCCGTGTCGGCAAAGACTTCTTTGACATGGCTTCTTAAGTAGGAGTTCGCGCTGACACCACCACCGACCACAACCTGGGAGACGTGATAGTCTTTGGCGGCTAGGGCGAGCTTATCGAGAAGCTGATCGACGAAAGCGACTTCCGTCGAACGCGCATAACGCTTCACAACGTCTAACGGGAGATTCCCGTCTTTATCTCTCGGCTCCTTCTGAATCATACGGACCAGATGGGATTTGAGGCCGGAGTAAGAGAGGTTATAGCCATCTACTTTAGGACGGGGAAGCTTGAAGGTTTCGATGTTGCCGTCTCTGGAGATCTTATCGAGATTGACGCCACCCGGATAAGGAAGACCTAATTCACGGGCGACCTTATCGAAGGCTTCCCCGATCGCATCGTCTTCGGTCTCGCCGAGGATTTCGAATTTCATCGGCGAAGGCAGATAGACGATTTCGGAGTTACCTCCGGAAGCGATCAAGGCGATCAGAGGATATTTGAATTCGGTGACGTATTCGTTTGCATAGATGTGTCCGGCAAGATGATGGACGGAGATAAGAGGAACGTTGAGATACTGGGCAATCGTCTTAGCGGCCATGACACCGATCTGCAAGGCACCCGGTAAACCAGGGCCACCGGTCACGGCGACATGGGTGATCGTATGATAATCAAAGCCCTTTAAGGAAAGAGCATAAGAGAGAACCTTGGTGATGTTCTTCAGATGAAGACGGCTGGCAAGTTCGGGATAGACACCTCCGAAACGCTTATGGTCTTCGATCTGGGTATTGACGGTATTGGCTAATAACTCCGTACCGTTTTTGAGAATCGCCACCGCGGTTTCATCGCAGCTCGATTCCAAAGCGAGAATGACTTCGTCTTTCATATCACTTCTCCTCTCTGCTATAACAGAGCGCATCGTCATCGGGATAATAGCGTTTGCGGGTGCGGTAAGCGACAAACCCGTTACGTTCATAAAGCTTGATTGCTCTGCTGTTATGGCTTCGGACTTCTAAATAAATCTTCTTCACGCCTTTTAAGGCGCATTCCCTGAGAACTTCTTTCAGCAAGAAGTCGGCTTTTCCTTTTCCTTCTTCTTCCTGAGATATCGCGATATCGTCGATCTCGGCTTCCGTATCGTCTTCTAAGCGGAGGCAGAGAAAACCGATATCTTTCTTATCGTCATCTTCTAAGACATAGAGTTCAAAACCGAGCGTATCGAGATAAAAAGGAAGTTCCGTCTCGGCTTTGAAACCGGGAAGCCTTTTTCCGATTTCCAATAAGGCAGGAATATCCTGTTCTTCGGCTTCTTTGACGATCATATCTTTAACAGGTACTCCGGAAGATAGTTCTCTTCGTCGGCGGAGAAATCCTTGAACTTGCTCCGATAGGCGATCATCAGATCGAGGATTCTCACCTTGTGGATATCTTTGACCTTGACACTATCCAGCGCCATCGTGTCATCGGCTTCTAAGGCGATAGAAGGAAGAGCGGAAAGAGAATCGATATCTTTCTTATCGACTCTCTTTAAAGCGACGGTCTTATCTTCTTTCCGCTCCCCGAAATAGAGATTTCCGTTGCGGTCGCTGATTGCGGCATAAGGAACCTCTTCCGTCATCAGTTCGAGAGTCGGAATACCGAAGCAGAGAATCTTCGGATTGAAGGCATAGATGGTTCTCGGAATCGTAAGACCGAGTCGGATACCGGTGTTGGAACCAGGTCCCAAAAGGCAATAGAAAGCATCGACATCGGCTAATTTGAGATCGTAGGAATCGAGAAGCATCTCGATACCGAGATTGGTTCTTTCTAGCGCAGTCTTCGGATTACCGAGCTTTACTTCCAAAGCCTGATCTCCGTAGAGAAGACCGGCTTCTAAAACCTTCGTCGCCGTATTGAGGAACAATGAAACCTTTTTAGAATCTTTCATCTTCGATACTGATCCTTCTTCTTTCTTCGTCGAGAACTTCAAACTTCACGGTGATGACCGGATGATAATTGAGCAGCTCTTCGTTTCCGTACATCGGCCATTCGATATAGGTGATGTAATGGGAGTCTCCCATCACTTCCTCTAAGCCGAGGTCCTTCCGTTCTTCATCCGCTTTCTCTAAGCGGTAGCAATCGACATGGTAAAGAGTGAACCTGCTTCCCTGATAGACCTTGATGAGGTTGAACGTCGGGGAATTGATGATACCCTTTACGCCTAAGGCTTTTCCTAAGCCTTGGCAGAAAGCGGTCTTTCCCGCCCCTAAATCGCCATAGGCTTTGATCACTTCGCCACCTTTGAGAGTAGAAGCAAGATCGCTAGCGATTTTCTTCGTCTCTTCCGGAGAAGAGGTTTCGAATTGCATCGTCTTCATAGTTGTTTTATTTACTTCCCTTCGATAACCACAGCATCGTCATCGGCTTTCGGAAGCGAAGCAGAAGCCGACTTATCATCGGCATAATCGATGAAGGCGAAGGCCTTATCGGTCGCTTCCTTATAGGCATCGTAAGCACCTAAGCTGCCGAGCTTCTTGATCGGAAGCTGCATGATATCATCGCTCAGCATGATACCGCACTTGGAACCATAGGAGTTGAGGGAGATAAAGAGAGACTGAACGGTCATATTCGGAGTGATGGCATTGAGTAAAGCAACACCCTGCTCATCGAAGAACTTCGCCGATTCCTTAGGATCCGCCGCATAGACGACGATATTCGAACGGAGTCCCGGAACATGGAGAGCCTTGAAACCGGTGGTGTAATCCGGAAGGACGGTGTATTCCTTGCTTCCCATGAAGGTGATGATGACGGATTCTTCGCTCTTGACCGAGCGGTCATAGGCATAGTACTTACCGAAGAGACCCGAAGAGACTTCATCGGAGGCATTGGCCTGCGCCTTCTGCTCATCCTTGCTCTTCTTCTTGGCATCTTTGCCATTGAGCTCTTCGTTGAGCTTCAGATCAACTAAGGTCATATCCTTGGCCGGAACTTCCTGAGTACCGGTCAAAGTGTTCTCGACCGGAGAAGGAATATAGGCCGTACCATCGAGTTCAAGCAAATCTTCCGGTTTCTTATTGCAGTCGCTGATCTTGACCGGAGGAATGACAACGGCGACTTCGCCTAAGGTGAAACCATAGGAATTACGGCTACCTTCGACAATCGCTCTCGATTCGATCTTGTTGATGACCTTGAAATAGTGCGCTTCGATGATCTGCTTATCTTCGATCTTGGCATCGACACAGATCTTGGCATCCTCGACATTCATATCGCTTAAGACAAAGCCGTTGAGAAGCTCTTCATAGGCGCCTAAATATTCTTTTGCGACCGCAGCGTTCTTCTTGTTGAAGACCGTGCTTAAGACAAACGCGCCGATGATGACGACTAACGCGATAACCAGAACGACCCAGGTGACCCAGTTCGGCGTGTTCTCGTTGCGGAGGAACATCAGAAGTAAGACCGCAACGAAAGCAGAGAGCATCAGAACAATCGAGATGACATCGAAGATACGGGATTTTCCGAGCTTCTTTGCATAGCCGGCTCTGAGATTCTCCATCTGTTCATCGATCGAGATGGTGCCGTCGTTGGAATAATTGATTTTGTGGAAATAAGTCGGGCTCTTCGGGTCGGAAGGTTTATCGGTTCCGTTATACGTACCCGAAATATCGTCGGCCTTGGTCTCCGGCTTAGGTTCACTGGTTTCACTCTTTTCTTCTTCCGGTTTATCGGCAGCGGCAATAGCGGAAGCAGCAGCGCTGGCTTCCGGGTTCTTGACTTCTTCCGGAGCTTCCGCTTCAGGTTTCACTTCTTCGTTTTTCGTCTCTTCCGTATGATCCTCTTCGGCGGCAACCGGAGTCTTGTTCTCTTCGTTTTCTTCCATCATGATAGCGCACCTCTTGTTTCGTTTCTGCAGCAAAGGCAGAATTGAGAAAATTATAGCAAATATCGTCTCTTAAAGATATAAGTCAGGCTCTATATTTATTCAATTTCTATCCTATAAAGAAGAAAAAGAAGAAAGGTAGAAAAGAAAATTATGATGACTTTTTTCGGTTGGAGAAGACTTCTTTATTTTTCCAAGTTAAACTTTCTTTTTCGCCTTCGGATTGTTTCTTCTTTTAACACCCTTTTTCGAAAGGAAAAGAAAACCGCCTCCTACAAAGAAGAGGCGGAATAATCCGATAATAATTTAGAGAGGTGTCGCTAAGAGCATACCGTAATAGAAGATAGCGATGAACTGGAAGACATAGATGAAGGTGTAGAGGACCTGGAAAGCAGAGCGGTAACCAGGTTTCTTCTCTAAGCAGTAATAGATAAGAGCGACATCGCTCATCAGAGCACCACCGATCAGGACACCGATACCGGCGTTGCTGAGAGACTTCGCATAGCTGAGAACGGAGCTATAGCAGAAGGCGAGATAGAGGACAAGACCTAAGACAAGAGCGTTATAGACTTTCGCAGCACCGTCTTTCTTCGAAAATCCAAGAACGACACCGCCGATGGCAATGGCAAGAACAATGAGGAAGAGGATAAGGCCGGTCCACTGCAGGGCATTTCCCATACCCGTCTGGTAAAGAACCGAATAACGTAAGAAGGTCGTCACATAGGAACCGAAGAGAAGGACAAGTTCCAGATAATAGAAGCAAGCGGAGATTCCCTTATAGAGATGGTTCTTTTTCGGATCGGCTTCTAAGGTGAGCTTCGTATCGTAGAAATAGCTGTAGACCTGCTGTGCTAAGAAAGCTACAGCGAGTAAGGCAGTGACCACAAGACCGAAGGCTCCGTATCCGCCACGGCCGTTTTCATCCGAGTAACGGACGATGTTGTGGGAAGGACCGGCAAAGTAGAAGAGGCAGACAAGAAGAGCAACAACACCGGCTGCCATCAGGCAGAGATAGACAAGACGGAAGAGTTTCTGTCCTTTTCCCATCACCGGGAATTCTCTTCCCTCGTTGATGTCTTTGGCCTTTTTCGGCAAGAAGGACATATCCGCGATTCCCTGATAGATTTCACTTGCGTCGCGGTCTTTATTTGGAATGTTTTGTGCCATAGGAAAGTTTCTCCTCTAAAAAAGCAATAATAAATATAACACCGAAAGAAAAGGGAAGGAAGATAAAACTAACCCCTTTTTGCACCGTTTCAGCCCAAAAGCGCACGAGTGGTGAAAGTAAGCGCTTCAATCCAACTTATGAGGCTTATAGAAATTCTGGTTTTCCATCCAGACGATGCGCCCGGTATAGGCTCCTTCGGCCGTCGCTGCATAGGCGTTATGAAGGGTAGCAAGCTTTGCATCGAGTTCGTCCAGTTCATGGAGAACGAAGGCTTCGGCGGTCATCGGTTGCTTCGGGGAACCGAACTCATATTCGCCGTGGTGGGCAAGAATCATATGGGTAAGAACCATCAGCTTCTCTTCGTTGACATGAAGCTCTTTTCCTTTGGAGTAGACGATCATCGCTCCTAAGGAGATGTGACCTAACAGGTTTCCTTCCTCGGTATAGGAAGTAGCGGTAGCGCCGCTCAACTCGACGGTCTTTCCGATATCGTGAAGAAGCGAACCGGCAATCAGATAGTCACGGGAAAGCTCCGGATACTGTTCGACGGTCTTTAAGGCCATTGAGCAGATCGAAAGAGAATGGTACATCAATCCACCGACAAAGGCATGATGGACGGTGACCGCTGCCGGATAGGTCGTATAGGCTTCGTATCTTTCCTGGATGATGGCATCGGTGAGATCGTGGAGTTCTTTATCCTTAATGAGACCGATATATTCTTTCAGGGTCTTCTTCATCTCCTCTAGGGGAGTCGGAGCCATCGGAACGTATTTCGAAATATCGACTTCCTCAAGCCCGACCGGTTCCAGATCGTTGATCTTCAACTGCGGATGTCCCCGATAGACGGAAGCCATGCCGTTGATGCGGATCAAGGAACCAGGGGTACAGATAGCGACATCATCGTCTTCGATTGCCCACTTCTTGGCATCGATCGTACCGGAAGTATCCTGCAACGTCATTGAAAGATAGTGGGAGCCGGAATTGGAAACGGCTTCGGTCGCCTGTTTGATCATGAAGATGCCGTTGACCGGACCTTCGCTGCCTGCAAAATCGCGGATCATAATTCGCTGTATTCCTCCTTCTTATCTAATTCTTCTTTCACTTCCGCTAACGGGAAGCCGCGGCGGAGAAGTTTCTCCGTCAGCTTTTTCTTTTTCTCCATGGGGGAGAGAGTAGAGAAACTAGGAGAGCGGGTAAAGGAATTATACCATTTCCGGGCTTCGTTTCTGAGAAGTAACTTCTCCTCTTCGTGCGCTTTCTCAATCTCTTCCGGAGTTTCTTCTTCCTTTAAGGAACGTAAAGCTTCTTCGATTTCGCTATAGGAATAACCTCTCCTCAGAAGCGCCTGCTGAATCGCTTCTTCCTGTTTCTGTCTTGAAAGATTGCTTTTTCTTTTCTTCAGAGAGGTGATCAGATCCGGAAGGACCTCCAAAGAAGAATCCATGGCTTCCATCACTTCCGGAGAATGGGCGAGAGTAGAATTGACACCTCTTTCTTTTAAAGCATCGAGAATATAGTTTCTTCCGTATCCCTGTTCAGCTTTGGAAGAAGCATAATCCAAAGCATAGCTTTTATCGTCGATCAGACCGTTTTCGACATAGGGAGCAAGAAGCGATTTGATCTCTTTTTCTCCGAGCGGATACTTTGTTTCCAGTTTCTGGAAAAGCTGATGATAGGTGTATCTTCCTCTACTTAAAAGAAGAACCAGATAATCGGAAGCTTTCTTGTTCTTGCTGGCTTTCTTTAACAGCAAGACTTCCTCGTCTGAGAGAACTTTCCCAGGGTAAAAATAATGGTCGAGATAGGTTTCTTCGTCGATGAGATATTTCTCTCTTTGGGAAACGACGATTTCGACACCTTTCTTCTGGGGGTTAAGAGCGAGGATGGTCTTTTCTTTCTTCTTGGTTGCCATTGTCCTTTTCCTCCTGTTCTTTCGGGGACGAAGAGAGGGAAGAAGATAAAGCGAAGCTATCGTTAGTGAAGGAAACAAGACTGGAACCATCTTCATCGGAGCTGAAGGAAACATGGGAACCGACTGGTCTATTCTTCGCTAACTTCTTCTTTGTCTTCTCATCTCTTTTGGCTTCTCTTTTGGCTCTTCTAGCGGCTTTTTTTGCTTCCTTTTCTTTTTGGTAAGCAAAGTCTTTATCGGCTTCTTTGCGGATTTCGGAATCCGGTCTCTTCTTCTTTTTGGCTTCGTAGGTCTCTTTTTCGATCTCGGCTAAGCGCTTATTCTGCTCTTCGATGATTCTCTGCACTTCTGCGTCATCGGTAAGAGGCTTTTCCTCTTCAATCGGCTCCATCATATTGGCTTTCAATAAGAGGAAGGAAGCTTTCATCTCCTCTTCCTGAAGAACCGAACCGTTCTTCTTTCTTCCGCCTTTATGGATCTCCTTCATGTATTCCTTATCGGCGTTATCGCCATCGGTCAAAGCTCTTAAGTCAAGATCGTAGATCGTTCCAGTATGGGAAAGAACCTTGCGGATCTTCGGAGCACCCTGATAAGAAAGAAGGGAAATAAGACCGACAATCGATAATAGATAGAAAGAAAGGGCACGCCAGAGAAGGTTAGCCGCCGAGGCGAGGTTTGCGGCATCCGTCCTCGGAGAAAGGAAATTGGTGAAAATCGCTTGGAAAGCGATCTCCGGAGCACCGACACCGATCGAGTTACTGATGACCTGGACATAACCGGCACCGAAGAAGGCTTTGACATAGCCGATCGAAGCGATATCGGCACCCAAGGAAGTAAGAACGATCAAAGGGACGATGGCATTGAGAAAAGCCTTCAATAGATCGATTCCTAACAAGTTGGCGACTAACCCCTTATGATGGGCAAGACGCTTCATTTCGATACGGTAAGTAGCAAACTGAATCGTCAGTCTTCTTCTCGTCTCTTCGGGTTTCTTGAGGATGTGGATCTTCGCCAAGAAATTGATTCCGGTATTGAGAACAAAGCGGTGAAGACCTCTCCAATAAGCGAGAGCCAGGATGATCAGCAGGAAAGAAAGCTGTAAAGCTAAAGAGAGGATGCCGATCCAGAAAATCCTCATGCCTCCTAATAAATCAAGCGGTACATCCTGCACAAAACCTGTTCCGAAGAGGACAATCAGTGCCGAATAGAGGCAGATCGAAAACTGATAGACGAGGAAGTTCATCGTCAGAATCGAAGCACCGTCGGCGACATCGATTCCTTGCTTGGTGAAGGTAATCTCCTGAATGACACTTCCGCCGGCTTTGACATAGATTCCTACGGATTCTCCGACCAAGACATTGATGAGGCCGTGGAGATAATGGAATTTCGGTTGATAAAGACGGGCAAGAAGGGTGATCGAAAGAGCCTCTAGGAAAATCCCGGCGAAGATAACCGCCAAGGCTAAAAGAAGCGGGAAGAAGTTCGCTTCTTTCAGTAGAGCAAACGTCCTTCCCGGGTCATCCTTGAGAATATAGACTAAGGCGAGAACCGTTAAGGCGATAAGAAACAGCGTCTCAAAGAGAGTCTTTACCCAGTTCTTCTTGACCGGCTGTACTACTTCACCCATTTCTCACCTATCTTCTTTCTAAAGAATCAAAGACCGGCTTCGACTTCTTTCACACGGCGGGAAACTTCGTCCTTGCCTAAGATCTTCAGGACATCGTAAAGCTTCGGGGCCTGCGTAGAAGCGGAGACCGTGATACGGATAATCGAAATGACATCGGCATACCAGCCGTTATAGGCAGTCGGATTCTTCTTGTAGACCTTGCGGTCATCGATGAAGTTATGGCGTAAACCTAATTCCTTCATCTTGCTGAACCACGTGGTCTCATCCTGATGCTCGACATCGAAGGTAGCGATGAAATCATCGAGAACTTCTTTGATCAGTTCTTTCTTCAGGAACGGATTGAACGGAAGCGGAGCCTTCTTGAGCAAGGCATCGTAGTGATCGGGATAGAAGAAAGCAATATGCGGAAGGACATCGGAGAATTTTTCATAGTCCTTGCGCGGTTTTTCCTGGTCGCGTTCGATGTTGACGATAGCTTCAAACTTACTGCGGTCGGAGTTGATGAGCTTTGCTAACTCTTCGTTATAGGAAGAAGCCCACTCCAAGCACTGGTCGCTGAAGGTCTTCTTATCCATATTGGCTAAAAGTTCCTTGGAGATATTATTGAGCTTCGGCATATCGAACAAGGCACCATCGAGGGAGAACTTGTTGAAGGAGAGCTTGAAATCGGTCAAAGGAGCCTTCGGATTTTCCATCATCCAGGCTTCGAAGTTGGAGTTAGCGATCGTCAGAAGATAACGGATGACGCCTTCTTTCGGATAACCCTGACCGAGGAAATAGGAAACCGCGGCTTCGGGATCCTTACGTTTCGAAAGCTTACGCTTGTTACCGGTCTCTTTATCATTGACCATGATGACCGGCAGATGCGCATATTTCGGGGCTTTCCAACCCATCGCTTCAAAGAGTTCGAGATGGATTGGAAGCGAGGAGATCCACTCTTCGCCACGGGTGACAAGAGTCGTTCTCATGAAATGATCATCGACTAAGTGAGCAAAATGATAGGTCGGAAGACCGTCGGATTTATAGATGACGATATCCTGATAATTCTGCGTGAGTTCCATGTCGCCTCGGATCTCATCGTGCGCTTTGATGTGGTTAGCCGGATTTCCTAACGAGCGGAAACGGATGACATAAGGCTTACCGGATTTGACAAGGTCGATATATTCCTTGACCGTGAGTCCACGGTATTTGGCGTATTCGCCATAGTATCCCGGAACGACTTTATTCGCTTCCTGAACAAGACGGAGCTGATCAAGTTCTTCCTTCGAGCAGAAATCCGGGTAAGCTCTTCCTCTGCGGATCAGGTCCTTGATGACGACTTTATAGATGTCGGCACGGTTCGACTGGACATAAGGTCCGTAGTTTCCTTCTTCGTGATCGCCATAATATCCTTCATCGGCGACAATACCGAAGTTCTTCAGCTGTTTGACAAGGTCTAAACCCGTTCCTTCGATTTCACGCTTCTGGTCGGTATCTTCTAAACGGAAGAAATAGACACCGTTTGTCTGTTTCGCAAAGGTGTAAGCGATCAAAGCCGTGAAAAGAGAACCGGTATGAAGGAAACCGGTCGGGGAAGGAGCAAAACGGGTGACTTCCGCGCCTTCCGGTAAATTCCGAGGCGGATATCTCTTCTCTAAATCCTCAACCGTCTCTTTGACGTCGGGGAAAATCAGGTCTGCTAATTCTTTGTTCGTAGCCATAAAAAGGATCCTTTCAATAAGTATATTGTCTCGAAAGGGACAAATTTTACAACGACTAGTTTAAACTTCTCGAAGAAATTACTCAATCGGCTTCATATAGAAGCGCCCATAGACCTGATCGATGTTGATGACGGTCATGAAGGCGGAAGGGTCGGCGATATGGACCAGCTTACAGGCGGTGTTCTTCTCGTTCTTGGAGACAACCATGTAGATCATCAGACGCTTGTTTCCGGTGTAGGCGCCTTTCGCTTCGATGATGGTAGCCGAATGCGGGAAGGCGTGGATGAGGACCTGAGGAAGCTTTTCATCCGAAGTGAAAATCTGCAGTTCCACCTTCTTGTTCTTGGTGTTGAGCAGGTCGATGACATTCACCGAGACAAAAAGATAAATCAAAGTGTAAAGAGCAAGACGGATGGTTTCATTCGATTCCTGCGGGTTGACAATCGGATTGACCGTATGACCGATGATAGCGAAGAGAACATAGCTGACGATGATGGCTCCGTTGATATAGAAGGCGAAGTGACCGACCGTGGTGGATTTCTTTTCCGCGATATAGAAGGAGATGACATCGCTTCCGCCGGCGGAAGTACCGATCATCATCGCCGAACCCGAGGCGATACCGGTGCAGATACCGCCAAAGATACAACGGGCTACCATATCGTCATAGATATTGATGACGTTATAAATCCAGGAATCGGGGATGATGTAGTTGAAGAGGGAGACGAAACCGACGTTGAGGAGAGTGAAGATCGTGAACTGCTTGGAAATCTTGAACCAGGCGAGAAGGAAAAGCGGAACGTTGATAGCGAAGTAGAAGATAGAGATCAATAACTGTTCCTGTTCTCGGATGTCGGCGAAGATCTCAATGAATTTGACTAAGGCCTGAGAGAAACCGGAGGCTCCTCCGGAGATGAGATGGACGATACCTTGTTGATTGACGAGTTCCAAAGCGGCTTCTTCGGTCAGGCTTTTATCGTTCTGCATCAGCCAGTGCTGAACGACGCCGATATTGGGGTTGATGAAAGCGCGGAAGCCCCAGGCGAAGATGAAGCAGGAAGTGACGGTGATGAACATCTTCCAAGCCCAATCGAGGCCCTGACGGACTTTCGGATGGTCGAAAAGATAGTCTTCGGTCTTGCTTTTGGTATTATCAAACCATTTCATATGGTTAATCCTCTATATAAATATTGACGTTCTCTTTTCTAAGCCTCTTTATTCTAATGGTTCCTAGGAAAAAGGCAACAGGAAGAGAGTGTGCAATGTGTTTCTGAAAGAAACAAAAAAGAAGAATTGTCATCTCCGGAAGGACAGAGGAAGAATCTTTTTCCAAAGGATAATGACAAATTCGGCTTTTAAAAGCGCAAATCTTGTCCTTTGGGATGGTGATAGATAGGAAAAATGGTTATACTTGTGGAGAAAATGCGAGGAGATTAACACTATGGACATGGAAAGCGGCAAGCAGAAATTCCTTTCTCTTTACGGAGAAGACAACGAGGAGTTAAGAGGCTATTTTGCCCCGGGCAGAGTCAACCTGATCGGGGAACATATCGACTATAATGGCGGACATGTTTTCCCCTGTGCGATTCCTAACGGTATCACCTTGATCGTCCGGAAAAGAAAGGATAGAAAACTCCGTTTCTATTCCGAAAACTATCCCTTTGGGGTCAAAGAAGATGATCTTGATACCTTCAGCCATCGTTCCGTGAACGGCTGGACGAACTATCTTCTCGGCGTGATTGCAGCCTTAAAGAATAAAAACATCCTTCTTCCTAACGGGCTGGATTGCCTTTTCTTCGGCAATATCCCAGGTTCCGGATTATCTTCTTCCGCTGCTCTGGAAGTCGTCTTCGGAACAGCTCTCAATGATCTTTTCTCCTTAGGTCTTACCCCGATTGAAGTCGCTTTGATCGGACAGGAGAGCGAGAACAAGTTCAACGGCATGAACTGCGGCATCATGGATCAGTTTGCTTCCGCGATGGGAAAGAAAGATAAAGCGATTCTTCTCGATTGCGCTACTCTAAAGTACACCTATGTTCCTCTTCATCTTAACGGTGCCAAGATCATCGTCACCAATTCCAATAAGCCGCATTCCCTAGTCTCTTCCCATTACAACGAAAGAAGAGCCGAATGCGAAGAAGCTCTGAAAGATCTTCAGACCGTGCTTCCGATCAAACATCTCTGCGAACTTACCCCGGAGCAGTTTGATGAATACAAAGGAAAAATTCATAACAAGACCTGTCTGCTCCGTGCGAAACACGTCGTCTATGAAGAAAACCGTACGCAGTTAGCCGTCAAAGCTCTCAATCAGGATGACTTAGTCACGTTCGGTCATCTTCTTACCAGTTCCGGGGATTCTCTCCGCTACGATTACGATGCGACTTGCTTTGAAATCGATACTCTTGTCGAAGCTTCTTTAGCGCAGAAAGGTGTCTTAGGAAGCCGAGAGACCGGTGGCGGATGGGGAGGAAACACCATCACCCTGATCAAGAGCGAAGATATCCCTGCCTTTGAAAAGAACGTCAGTGAAATCTATACCGCGAAGACGCATCTCAAGGCCTCCTTTGTTGAACTTGAAGCCGGAGAAGGAGCAAGGAGACTGTTCTGATCATGTCGGATATCAATCTCAGTATCAAGAAGCTGGTTCAGTATTCTCTCGAGAAACATCTTATAAATGAAGAAGAAAAGATTTATTCGACGAACCTTCTTTTGGATGCCTTGAATCTCGATAGCTACGAAGAGCCGAAAGAAAAAGTGGATGCTTCCGATTTAGAAAGCATTCTTAATGAGATTCTCGACTATGCTTATTCCGCTCATCTCCTCCAAGAAAACAGTGTTGTCTACCGTGATCTTTTCGATACGAAAGTGATGAACTGCTTCACGCCCCGTCCTTCCACGGTGATTGCTCAATTCCGTTCTCTTTATAAAGAATCTCCGAAGAAAGCGACCGACTGGTATTACCGGTTCTCGCAGGACAGCGACTATATCCGTTCCTATCGTGTGAAGAAAGATCTCCGTTGGAAGACCAGTACCAAATATGGAGATTTGGATATCTCCATCAATCTTTCAAAACCCGAAAAGGACCCCAAAGCCATTGCCGCCGCAAAGAATATGCCACAGTCCTCCTATCCGAAGTGCCAACTCTGCGCGGAGAACGAAGGCTACAGGGGAAGAGTCAACCATCCGGCGAGAGAAACCATCCGTCTGATTCCACTATCTCTTGACGGAGATGATTTCTATCTTCAGTATTCTCCTTACTCCTATTTCAACGAGCACTGCATCGTTCTGAATAAGAACCATGTGCCGATGGCGATCAACGACCGCTGTTTCCGTCATCTGCTCTCCTTCGTTTCTCAGTTCCCGCATTATCTTCTCGGTTCCAATGCCGATCTACCGATTGTCGGAGGAAGTATTCTCTCCCATGATCATTATCAGGGCGGAAGCTATGCTTTCCCGATGTTCCAGGCAAAAGAAGTCTGCTCTTTGTCCTTCAAAGATTTTGAAGATATTAAAGCCAGTTATCTCTATTGGCCTTTGAGTGTGATCCGTATCCAAGCCAAAGACCCTCAGAGACTTCTTCTTTTAGCCGATAAAATTTTGGATTGCTGGCGTAATTATACGGATGAGAAATCCTTTGTCTACGCTTATACGGATGGGGTTCCGCATAATACGATTTCTCCGATCTGCCATAAGATCGGGGAGGATTTCGCTTTCGATCTGACCTTAAGAAACAACATCACGACCGAAGAATATCCGCTCGGTGTCTATCATCCGCATAAGGAATACTGGAACATCAAGAAAGAGAATATCGGTCTTATCGAAGTGATGGGGCTAGCGATACTTCCTAGCCGATTGAAGAAAGAATTGGCGGAAGTAAAAGAAGCCCTATTGGATAAGAAACCTTTTGCTGGAAATCCGGATATGGAAAAACATGAAACCTGGGCAAAAGGAATTCTTGCTAGACATCCGGAATTCGCGAAAGAAAATGCCGATACTCTCTTAAAAGAAGCGGTCGGTCTCACTTTTGAAAAAGTCTTGGAGTGCGCCGGTGTCTATAAGCAGGACGAAGAGGGGAAAGAAGGTCTTCTCCGCTTTGTCGATTCTGTCAATCAGAAGTAGTTTCTGATTCGGTTGATTTCAGGGGTCTTCTCCTATCAGAAGGCCCTTTTTCCGATATAGCAAGCGAAGAAGGAAAAGAAAAGTCGGAAGCAAAAGAAATTTTCTTTCTTTTCTTTGCTTCCAAAAGCTCCTTCTCCGATTCTTTTTTCTTTCCTTTTTCGGTGTCAAGGACAGGCTTTCTTTGTGTTATACTACTAACATTATAGGAGTGCTATAGGTTAATTCGCAATTGGAACTATGGAAAGCAACGGACAGCCTAATAACCGATCGAGCCGGAAGAAGATTTCCGACCGGGATTTTGTTCTTATTTCTCTTGGTCTCATTCTTCTGGCTTTTGTGATTGTCGCCGGCACCGGAAAAACCATCGCCGGTGAATTTCTCGCTTATTGTTTAGCTTATCTTTTCGGTCTTTTCTATCCCTTCATCCTCGCTCTAGTCGTCGTGATTGCCTTCCGTCTCATCTTCTTTAGAAGACTCTGGTCCCTGAAAGGAAAAGGACTTCTTTTTTCGGGTTGTATTCTTTTGACTTTCTCGCTTCTTGCTTTCGGTTCCTATTCTCTTTTTGCCCAGAGAGAAGGTGGTGTTCCTTTTTCGGATTTAGCCGTTGTCTATAACGACCGTTTCCAGTCGTTTGCCAGATACCCGTTCCACATCGATTCCTTCGATGCACTCGGTGGGCTAGGCGGAGGCTTTATTGGTATCTTCTTAGTCACTCTCTTCGGTTCTCTCTGGGGAGAAGTCGGCGATGCCGTCTTCTTCTCCTTGCTTGTTGCAATCGCTCTTGTTCTGATTCTCTTTAAGCCGATAAGAACCATGGTCAACATGATTCAGGAAGCAAGAAGAAAAAGAGTTGCCTATAAATCCCCTTATCAGCCGAACAAGAAAGGAACCAATCCTCATCTCGACCGTAAGATCAACCAGGATCCGATGGCAGTAGAAAGTGAACCGAATCCTAGTCTTCATGCCCCGTTTGATAACTCTTCTTGGGCAAACACCAGTGCCACTTCTTCTTCTTCTGCTGCTTTTGTCTCTTCGGATGGCTCTTACTATCAACCGGATTCCGAAAAAGACGAGAACTCTTCCTTTACTCCGGCTTCCGAGAATGCTTCTCCTTTAAGTGATGACATCCTGAAGCAAGAAGCTTCTCAGCCACAGGAAGAAGAACCGGAAGAGGAACCTTTTGTACAGGCTTCTCCGTTTACCCAGACTTCTCCTGCTCCGAAGAGGGAACAGAAAGCTTTCACAGCCAGTGAAAATAGACCTGTCTCTCAACAGCCTCAGGCGAACCCTGCCCCACAACCTAACCCTCAACCTTATGTAGCTCCTACCCCGGTTCAACAACCTACTGGCCCTGCTTTTGTTTCTACTTCTCCCACTCCTCAGCAGACAACTTCTGCCTTTACGGCTACTACACCTATTCCTCAGCCGCAGGCACAACCTTATGTAGCTCCGGCTCCACAGCCACAACCTCAGACTTATGTAGCACCTACTCCGGTTCAACAACCTACTGCCCCTGTTTCTCAGCCTCTTCCGCAACCGGAACCTTCGGTCACTCCAGCTAATGCTCCTTCGTTTAATCCGCTCGAACAAGTCGCTTCCGCTTCTCATCCGGTGATGGCTCCTCAGGCTTCGAAAGAAGTCGCTGTCCAGAGTGCTGCTCCTGCTCCAAGTGAAGTTGCTACTCCGATCGTTGCGCCTGCACCAGCTCCAGAAGCTCCGAAGGAAGAAGAACTCAGCGAAGAAGAGATCGAAAACCGCAAAGCCGCTGATTACTTTGCTAAGAAACAGCAAGCCAAGATGGCGGCGCTTCAGGAAAAGAAGAAAGAGCATGATGAAAAGCTTGCTTCTCTCATGCGCTTTGTCTCGGATACGCCGAGGACTTATTCCTATCCTCTTCCGAACGACAGTATGCTTGCCGAAGTCGATGACTCCGCCAAGATGGCAATCAACACCGAATCCGCTCAGGAAAAAGCGACCATCATCAACCGCGTCTTCGATGAATTCGATGTCCATGCCAAAGCCACTACCTTCACCATCGGTGCCTCGGTCACCCGCTTCAACATCGAAACCGAACACGGTGAGAAAGCCGATAAGATTGCTTCTCTTACCAGTGAATTCCAGAGAGCTCTCAACGGCGATATGTCTGTCCGTGTTGAGACCGTTGTCGAAGGGCGTTCGACTTCCGGTATCGAAGTCGGAAACAAAGCTCCGATGGCTGTCTCCTTCAAGGATGTTTTCTCCCAGATTGAGCAGAACACGAAGGATCCTCTGCTTCTACCGATCGGTAAGGATATCTCCGGCAATATCGTCTCCTTCCCGCTCAATAAGATGCCGCATCTTCTTGTCGCCGGTACGACAGGTTCCGGAAAATCCGTTTTGATCCACTCCATGATCATGACCTTGATCATGCGTAATTATCCATCGCAGCTGAAGCTGATGCTGATCGACCCGAAACAGGTGGAGTTCATCCGTTATCAGGAATGCTCTCATCTTTTCTGCCCGGTCATCTCGAAACCGGAAAGCGCCATTCTCGCTCTGAAGAAACTCTGTGCCGAGATGGATCGCCGTTTCTCGATTCTCTCCCGTTATAAGACCGCTAACCTCGAAGATTACAACGCGCTTCGCAGAGGTAGAGAAAACGAGATGGAGCAGATGCCTTATATCGTCTGCATCATCGATGAATTCGCTGATCTCATGCAGACCGGTGGAAACGAAGTCGAACGCAATGTCACCCGTCTTGCGCAGAAAGCCAGAGCCTGCGGTATCCACCTCATCATCGCGACTCAGCGTCCGAGCAAGGACAATGTTCCGATGATCATCAAAGCGAACGTCCCTTCCCGTATCGGTCTGAGCGTCTCTTCGCAGATCGATTCCCGTGTCATCCTCGATGAGAACGGTGCGGAAACCTTGCTTGGTAGAGGAGACCTTCTCTTCAAGTGCCCCGGTAAGAAGTCTTTGATCCGTGCTCAGTCTCCGTTTGTCTCGAACGAAGATATCAACAACATCCTCGCCTACATCAAAGAGAAAGCCGGAGATCCGGTCTATAATCAGGAATTCCTCGATCTTGATGAAGCAGCTGCTCCAAGCGAGGATGAGGAAGAGAATGAAGAAGGTGATCTTTACGACGATATCAAGGACTTTGTCACTTCAACCGGCATCACTTCCAAATCGGCTTTGATGCGTTCGTTCCAGATCTCTTCGGCGAAAGCCGATCAGTTCTTCTCCCGGTTAGTCCAGGATGGGGTGATCCATCTCGGTCCGGAAGGGAAGTATGTCGTCTCTACTTGGGAGGAATAAGACAATCATGAATACTTCGTTTTCTTTGGTGAGAGAAGATTTCGGTACAAGGACTCTTGTCCGTCGGGTTCTTCTTCCTAACAGTGTCGATAGCAATGCCTTACTTGTTTTAGTCGAATATCTCAACGATTTTCCTCCGCTTCCGAAAAAGAAGAACTTCATTTCGTTAGCCGGCGGAAAAGCGACTTTCTCCTGCTGCTGTTATGGTTCTCAGGGGTATGTTTTCGAAGGGAAACTCGAACAGGTCAGAGTGAAAGGACAGAGCTATCTTTTTGCCGATCCTTATAAAGAAGCCGAAGAGCTTTTCTCTTCTTTCTTTGTTACGCCGTTTACTTTGAACGAGAAAAATTTTGCCGTAGCAAAAGAACGTGTTCTTTCTTCGCTTCTCTTTGCAAAGAAAGACAGCGAGAAGAACCTGCTTTCGCTTCTCAAAGTAAGAGGTGAGACTCCGTTAGGAGACGAAGTGCGTCTGAAGGAACTGAAGAGTGAAGAAGTGACTTCGCTTCTTCCTCTTGTCGCTTCGAAGAAATGCGGTGATATCTTCCTTCTTTCTTCCTCCGAGAAAGAAAAACCGCTTCTTGATTTCTATGAGTCTCCTTTGAAGATCAGTGACGAAAAGCCGGAAGCGTTTGAGAAGTATGGCGATTATGATTCCGATACGTCGGCCTATCTTTTCTCGATGAAACCGATCAAGGATACTTCTTCTCTTCTTCTTTTCTCCCTGTTTGAAGAGGAATTCCTTGAAAGAGCAAACCTTGCTCTTAGCCGTGTTTTAGGAAGTAAACTGCATCTTTCTTTGAAGCTTGTTTCCGCTTCTCAGTTCCTTCTTCTTTTAGAAGGCGAAGAAGGAAAAATCTCTTATCTTGGTAAGAACAATCCGTTTGAACCTTATGTTTCTTTCGAAGAGAAAGCCAAAGAAGAAAAGAAGGATACTTCGCTTCTTCTCATCTCGCTTCTCAAAGATAAGACGAACTTCTTAGACCTGGTTTCGACGGCTTTCGATCTGGATCTTCACGATGCCGGTGCTCTGCTGAAGAAAGAGGAATTCGAGGATTCGAAGATTGAGGAGATCTTCGCTTCTTTGAAAGAAGAAGCCTCTTTCCGTCTCTGGAAAGGAGAGACACGCTGATATGATCAAACACGATATCGGGCATCTTCATTGCCCTTATTTTGAAGAGATTTATGATTCCGGTCTGCATCTTCTGTTGATTCCGCGAAAGAGTCAGCTCAAAAGCGCCTCTATCACCATCTGCCGAGGCGGTTTACAGCATGAAAGAGAAATCGCTTCTTCGAAGATTCCTTTCGGTACCGCTTATTATCTCAGCCAAGCAATCCTTTCTCCGGATTTCAAGAACGAACTGAAGAAAGACGGTATCTCTGCTTCTCTTTCTTTTGATTATTCCTATACGATTTATCAACTGGATACGGTCAACGATCTTTATAAAGGCGTCGCAAAACTCATGAAGAGAATCGCCAAAGCCTGTTATAAAGAAGATGATGTCACTTCCATCTGGGAAAGAGAAAAGAAGACTCCTTCTTCTTTGGAGATCGCTCAGAAGAAAGTCTTAGAAGGTCTTTATACCGCCTCTCCGATCCGCTATGGTGTAAAACCGAATAGCGAAGAAGGAAAAAGAATCCATGCTTCCGCTTTAAAGAAGTATCAGGATGCAAACTATATCTGTCCGAATCTTTTGATTACGTTAGCTTTAGACGATACCCCGGAACACATGATCGAAGAGCTGAAGAAGATGGATTTCCCGTCCCTTTCTTCCAAAGAGGACGAAAAACCTCTCCTTTATCTTGAAGACTATAAGAACCTCGTCAAGGAATACCAGGAAGTAAAGAGCGAAGAACCCTCTTCGCTTCTCACCTATGGTATCAAGTTAGCTCCAAGACAGAATCTCTACGAAGCTTTCGGTCAGTCTTTATTTGCAGACTATGAACTATTGACACCGCTCCTTTTTAACGAGAACGCCGCTTTCTTAGATGAAATCCATTCGAGAAGAGCACTTCTCGAAGATGTCTCTTTGAAAGTCGGAGCCGAAGATGCCTGTCTTCTTCTTTCTTTCCGCACCGAAGACCCGGATCCGGTCCTGACTTACTTGACCGAATTCTTCGCTCACCCCGATAAACAGTACACCGGTTCTCTTTTCCACACCGTTCAGGAAGCTTACTTCCTCAAGGCGGAAGAAGAACTATCGAATCCTTCCTTTGCCGTCTCCCGTTTTGCCAAGGCTTCCGCAGACCACATCCCCTATACGGAACTGGTCCGTCAGATCCACAATCTCTCCGTCGGCACCGCTTCGAAATTCTTCGCTACTTTCGCTCAATATAAAAGAGCGGCCTTCTTCCTGAAAAAGGAGAATTCCGGAAAATGATCAAAGTTCCTTTTTTTGCCAGCGCCAAAAGCGCCTCGACGATCGAAGTCGTCGCCAGTAAACAGGCTTCCCCATCGGCTTTGAAAGTCTTCCGTTTCTATGCCGATGAGAAACCGGTTCTGACTTTGAAACCTATCTCGGTTTCGGAGTCGAACTCCTCTTTCATCTACACTTTCTTCTATGAGGATTTCCATTTCATCCCCGGCCATTCTTACCACATCGTGACCGAATCGAACTTCTTCATCCCGATCGATATCTCTTTCTTAAGCCAGAGCGAAGAATTCGAAAAGCAGTATCGTTACGATGGTGAACTGGGGGCTATCTACACCAAAGAGAAGACGACTTTCCGCGTCTTTGCTCCTTTTGCGACCAATGTCACCCTGAAACTGAAACGCAAAGGAAACGAGAATCTCGAATCCTATGTGATGAATCACGATTTCTCGGATGGCATCTTCGAGATCACCTTGGAAGGTGACTTCGATGAAGCAAGATACGTCTATGTCGTGACTCTTTTCGGTCTCGGTTATACCTGTTTTGATCCTTACTCGTTCTCTTTGGATGCTAACGCCCGTCACTCCTTTGTTATCGATCCCGAGAAAGTGCATGCGATTCCGCTCCATGAAGAAGCCTTACCGCCTTTTAAGCACCGCGATGAAGCGATTATCTATGAATGCGATGTCCGCGACATGACTTCGCTTACCTCGCTGAAGAATAAAGGGACGTATGCGGCACTTTCGGAGGAAGGACTGAAGTCGAAAGAAGGAATGCCGGTAGGACTTGACTATCTTTCTTCTTTAGGAGTAACCCATATCCAGCTTCAGCCGGTTCTCGATTTCCAGACGATCGACGAAGACAATCCTTCTTCTTCCTATAACTGGGGCTACGATCCTCTTTCCTATATGGCTCCGGAAGGAAGCTATGCCTTAGATCCGAACTCCGCTTATTCCCGTGTCAAGGAACTGAGAACCTTGGTTTCGAAGCTTCATCAGCATGGGATGAGAGTCACCTTCGATGTTGTCTATAACCATATGTTCTCGGATTATTTCAACCCTCTCTATATCCTTTGCCCGGGGTATTATTTCCGTAAGAATGCCGATGGCTCTAACTCCAACGGCACCGGTTGCGGAAACGATTTTGAATCCACCCACTACATGGCTAGAAAACTCATTCTCGATTCCCTTCTTCACCTGATGGATTTCTATGGCGCGGATGGTTTCCGTTTCGACTTGATGGGAATCTTAGATATCGATACCGTAAAACAAGGCTATGAGCTCTGCTCCAAGAAGAAACCGGAACTCCTCTATTATGGAGAAGGATGGGATCTATGGACGGCTCTTCCGGGCGATAAGAAAGCAAGCTATTACAATGCCGATAAGATGCCTTTTGCTGCTTTCTTCAACGACCGCTTCCGCGATGTCGTCAAGGGAAAATCCAACGATAATGAATTAGGTGTACCCGGCTATCTTTTAGGCGATAGCGCCTATCGGGACGGCTTTAAGCACGTCTATCTCGGTTCTTCGGTTCCGCTTTCTTTTGCTCCTCTGTTTAAGTCTCCACTGCAATCGATCAACTATGTCGAATGCCACGATAACCACACGCTTTACGATAAGATCAAAGCAGCCTGTCCGGAGGATAGTGAAGCCGAGAGGGAAAAGATCATCAAGCTCAATATCATCGCTACCCTGATGTCCTGCGGTATTCCTTATTTCCATGCCGGAGAAGAGATCGGCGCGAGTAAACAGGGAATCGGAAACTCCTATAATGCGGGAGATAAGATCAACGGTTTCGATTATTCTCTCTTAGCGAAGAAACAGGATCTTTTCCATTATTTCCAGGATGCGATCGCCTTCAAGAAGAAGTTCATCGAACTGGCAGGAGACGAATACGAAGATCTGATCCACCATGTCACTTTCGAGGATCTTCCCGACGGTGCTCTGAAGATCACCTACGATCTGAAGAAAGCCAATATCTATGTCGTCTTCAATCCTTCGAAGATGTCCTTCATGATCGATTTCGATGACTATGCTTCCTTAGTCTTCAATGAGACCGGCTTCTTCCGCAATTCGCCTTTCTATATCCATCTCGGTATCATCAACGCCTTAAGCTGTAACATCTTCATCGAGAAGAAAGAGGATCAGAGCTATAAGACGGCTCCCCGTAAAGAATGAGTATGAAGTATCTCCGTTTAGGGTTAGAAGGGGGAATACAGGTTTTAGCGGCTAACCATAAGCTCAGCCGTTTCCTCAAAGATAAGAAGAAATACCCTTTAGAAGTAAGAGAAGCCTATTTTAAGAATCTTCTTAGGAAACTGGCAAAAGGGGCACTCCGCGCCGACCTGCTTGTCAAAGGTCAGGAGAATGTCCCAGAAGGACAGGTGGTTTACTATGGAAACCACACCTCCAATTACGATCCTCTTGCGATGCTTACCGTCTCCGACCGTCTTGTCACTTTCCTAGCGAAGAAAGAGATCAGGAAGTTCTTCATCATCGGAAGAGCGCAGGAATGTATGGAAGGAGCCTTCTTAGATAGAGAAGATCTTAGAAGTGAACTGACGGTCTTTAAAAAGATCGTCGATCAACTCAAAGAGAATCCAGAACTCAGTTATATCATCTTCCCCGAAGGAACAAGAAGCAAAGGACCGGATTATGCTCTAGGTACCTTTAAACCGGGTGCTTTCCAGATCGCAACCCGCGCTTCTCTTCCGATTGTTCCTTTTGCTCTTTATCTTCCCGCCAGAGTCTTAGATCCTCATTATCACTATCACCGTTATCCGATTCAGATAACCTATGGAAAACCTTTGCTTCCCGAGGACTATGCTTCCCTGACGACCAAAGATATCGCTGAGGAAGTAAAAAGAAGAGTCCGGGAGATGGTAGACGAAGAGAAGAAACAGGACTTCGCTCTGGTGATGAGTCACAACAAGTATTCCGAAAAGAAGACCAGGAAAGTTCTTCTCTATACGAAACCCGAGAAGAAAAGCTGAGAAACGGAACATACTTTCTATTCGTTATCCTAGTCATCGGGATTTTTCTTAGTAATACCGAGACGCTTCAGAACTTCTTCGGAAAAGGCCCTTGCGAACAGTTCGCAGGGGCTTTTCCCGTTAAGTTCCTTTCTTGCGTAGGAATTGCTGTCGGAGAAGGAGGAGTCTATATCCTCCTGGCTAAGGGAATCGAGGCTGTTACCCTTAGGCATGATGTAGCGGAAGAGCTCGTGGTTGCGTTCGCAGTGGGCCTTGTCGGTCGATCGGTAGGCGTTGTTGGTGTAGAACACCTTCCTGTTGTCCCTTTTTGGCTACTCCGCTTCGGATAAAGCTTTCCGACAGCTCTTATTCGAATTATTGCAGATGAATAAGACTCTTCCGGTCGATCTTACCGATGGCGGTACGGGGGAAACGGGGAAGGACGGTGATCTTCTCCGGGATCGAATAAGGAAGAAGATTCTCTTTGAGATGGGAAAGAACTTTCTGCTCCAGAGAATAATCTTCTCCGTCATGGCTTTCGATATAGAGATGGATATAAGGATGTTTGCCTTCGATATATAAAGCCGCCGAAGCATTGACGCCTTCGACTTCTTCGGCTAAAGCTTCGACATCGCTCGGGAAGACATTGTAGCCGGCGATCTTGAAAGAATCCTTCTCACGGTTTTTGAAGACGAGATAGCCGTCTTCATCCAAGTGTCCGATATCTCCGCTTTTCACCCACTGTATGCCATCGCTATCGGTGTAGAAAGGCTGTTCCTCGGCTCTTGCATTAAGATAACCGAGGCAGTTACAGTCTCCGCTGATGAGGATGATACCATCTTCTCCGGCAGGTAGAACTCGGGAATAATCCTCTGGGTCGACGATCTTCACTTTGACACCGCTCAAAGGTCTTCCGACCGTTCCCTGTTTATGGTTCTTAAAGGTGTTTACGAAAGTGACGGTGACGGTTTCGGTCAATCCGTAACCTTCATAAAGACGGTTGATGGAACCGGCTTTTTCCATCCTTGTATTGAATTCTTTGAAGAGGTTCGGCGAAGGTTTATCGGCACCGACGAAGGTCATATAAAGATTCTGAAGCTTCTTTCCTTGGAAACCTTTGGTGGCAAGAAGCTTCTTTGCCATATAAGGAACCGTGATAAGAAGCGTGATTCTCTTTTTCTTGATTCCTTTGACGATGGTCTTTCCATCGTAACGGAGCATAAGGAAGCAGGAGGTTCCTTTCATCAGAGGAGCATGGATACCCATCGCTAAACCGAAACCGTGGAAAAGAGGAAGAAGTCCGATCATGGAGTTATCGTTTCCGAGTTCTTTTCCTAAGATCTCTTCGGCGTGATTTCCGGGGAAACGGAGAGCGTGGTCGTTTAAGACGATGGTTTTGCTTCTTCCGGTGGTTCCCCCGGAGAGAAGATAGACGGAAGGTTTCATGTCATCGGTATTGATGGGGAGAGAATTTCTTTCGCTCTCTTTCCTCTTGACGGTGGAATCTAAGCGCTGGGAAGGAAGAATCTTGGTTTCGAGTTCTTTGTTCTTCCTGCGGTAGACGCTTCTTTCAATCCCGTTTAAATCCGGTATTGCCGAGAGGAAATAGGTTTTGACAGCAGGGTTATCTTTTAAAAGAGACTCGTATTCCGGGTATCTCGCATCAAGTAAAAGAAGATAAGAGGAAGAAGTCTCTTTCAGTGTGCGCTCTAAGGCAGCGATAGGAAGAAGAGGGTGAAGGATACAGGTGATAGCGCCGATTTTATTCAAAGCATAGAAAGTGACGACGGTCTCCGGGACATTCGGGGAAAGAAGAGTGACGACATCGTTTTTATGGATACCTACTCTCTTGTTGAGGAGTACTGCCATGGTATCGATACGGCGGAGCAATTCCGGGTAACGGATCTTCTCGTGACGGAAATATAAAGCGACCTGTTTCCTATTTCTATTGCGCTCGACATCCTGATAGAGTGTGCTATGTTCCATAGTGTTAGCCTTTCTTCCGACAAGGGAGATTATATACGGAAACCTAATCCGAGAAAAACAAAGAAGAGGACAAGAATAATAATGGGTTGATGAAGAATATAGATATAGATGGTATGGGAACCGATGAAACAGAGAGGAGAAAGAATCTTTCTCAGATGTTTTGCTTTCGGGAAGATGGTTCTGTTTCCTCTCGGTTCATAGACCCACTTTCCATTGGCAACTCCTAAAAGAAATACCCCGAGATAAGGGAAAATCGGCCACCAATCCATATCCCCTGCGACGAATCCTATCGGTTCGGTAAGGAAAGTGAGAGGTTCTTTTTGATAGCGGTCAAAGAAAGTATCGTGAATCACTTTGATAGGCCATGGTTCAAAGAAAGTATTCCTAAAAGGATCGTATCCGCTCAAGGTAATCAAAGAGAACAGGAAGATAGCAAAAGAGAAGAGAGCCAGGATTTCCGGAGATATCTTCTTCCGGAACAACTCTTCGCTCAACTTTTCAAAGAAGGCATAGAAAAGAACGCAGAAAGCCATCAGGTGAAGAACACCGAACGTGATGAGATAGTTCTCATGGACGACTTCTCCGGCTAGGAAGGTAGCAAGGGTAACGATCGATGCCGCTAAGAAAAGAAGGAAACCTCTTCTCAGATTGTTTCTTGAGAAGACGCTGGATACTCCGCAGATGAAGATGAATAGCCCTCCGACTAAGGGGACAAAATAAGTGTGAATCAGTCGGTTAGTGAGAATCGAAGTGATGAAGGATAGGAAGTCATAGAGAGTCAGATTGTTCTTTAGGATCGTAGCCGAATTTGAGAAAAAAGAAGGCATAAAAGAGAAGCTCCAACAGAAATGATAGAGGACCACGATGAAAATGGGGATGCCACGGAGGACATCAATCTCAAACGCTCGTTCTTTTTTCTTTCCTAAGCCTCTGGTGAGGACTTGATAATGGGTAGCAGCACAATCCATATGCGGTATTATAAAACGTGCGCGCGAGGGTTGTCTCTGATTTTCGTAAAAAAGAGTGTCAGTTTATGTTCCAACCACCGAATAAGTGGGAAAAGTTGTTTCTTCATCAACCTCAAAAAAGCGTGAGATTTTTCTACTTTTTCAGTTGTAACCCTTTTTTGTTCCGCTTATAATTTAGAAAGTTATTCTGTCCCTCTGTGCAACAAGAGGTAAAGGTGCTTGGAATGAACCGATTATTTGATAAAATCCCCGAGGAACTGTTCTCTCCTCTTTCACGGAAATATAAGGCCGTTTACGCGTTCGCCTTAGTTTCTCTCTATCACATGCTTGAGCTTTATCGGACCGATATCAAACGCTCCGATTATGCTGCTTTTCTCCGTTCCCAGGGAGCGGAGATGATGGAACTTTTCTCCATTGAATCCGACCGTCTCGACGATAAGGACGAAGAGGAAGAAGTCCATACCGATAACTTCGTCAATACCGAGGATGCTTCTTCGGTCCTTACCTATAAAATCAGCTATGTCATCCGCAAACTCTCAAAATGCGGCTGGTTTATCCTCTCCAAAGACCCGAAGACCGGTATCGAATTTATCTATATCCCTGCTTATGCAATCCGTTTCCTATCTCTCATCAACGATCTGACAAGCGATGTCGGATCTTACCTCCCTTTAGTCCATCAGACCTATGCGGAACTGAAGATGGAAGATGAAAAAGAGGACGATTATATGTACCGTTCTCTTCTCAACGCCAAACAGAACGCCGACTCTCTGGAGATGTCGGTCACTCTTTTAAGACAGCAGATCTGCGTCTTCGGTAACCGCCTCACCCATGTTCTCGATCCGAATGTCGCTTTGAAACAGCACTTCGATGAATACCGCGAAGATGTCGCGGATAAGTATTACCATCCGATGAAGACCTTTGATTCCTTAGGCCTTTATGCGCAACCGACGATCTCGATCCTCAACCGCTGGATCAAGAACGAGCGCATTGTCACTCTCTTAGTCAAGGAAGCGAAAGCGGAAAGCATCAACCGCGGAAAGAGCGCTGCCGATCTCACTAATGAGATCATCAAGCTCATCTCCTCGGTCATCGATATCTTCTCCCGTCTCTCCTCCGCCTTCTCGGAGATCGATGTCGCGAATGCAAACTATACCGAAGCGGTTCAGAAGAAGGTCAATTACCTCTCCTCGACCGATAAGACCGTCAAAGGCAAGATCGACCGCATCATCTTAGGTTTAGCTACCGAGATCAAGAATAACCCGGCTCTCAACTATGACGAGATGCCATTGGTCGGAAAAGCGACGGATTCGATCTCACTCTTCCGTCAAGGTTATCTCGATTCGGCTTCGATGGCGATGCCCTTTAAACGCGGCAGTGTCGATGTCGATATCGAACCGCTTCCGATGGACGATGATTTCGGGCCGGACGATAGCGCCGATAGCTTCTCTTCGCTTCTCGATAATGAGCTTGACCGCTTCTCTGATGAAGCGATCAGCCAGTTCATCGAAAAGTGGATGCAAGGAAAAGACGAGATGTATAACACCGACATTCCGCTCAACAGCGACGATGATCTCGTCTTGATGATTCTGGGAACTTTGAAGGCCGTTACCGGACTGATACCGTTCAAAGCCGAGAAGGTAAGTGACCGAGTCGAATATTCCGGCTTCTATATGCCGCAGTATAAATTCACAAGAATACCTGCTAAGAAGGGGGTGAGGTAAATGTTCACCGAAGATTATGAAAAGATGTCCCGTTCCGATAAAACTCAGTTCAAGGAAGTCTTAAACGACCTTCTCTACGAGTGTTTTATCGTCCGAAAGGTCTATGACCGCAAGTCGAAGATGTTCCGCGCCAATCCGGATTATCTCTTTATCGAACGTTATACCTCGACTTTCGAGGATTATCTCTCCTACATGGATATGCAGCTTTCGAAAAACGATGAAGACGGTGTTATCTTCGTCACTTCGGGAGCGGAAAGAAACCACTTCCGTATCGAACCTTCGACCACTTTAGTCGTCTATGCTCTTCGCTCCTACTATGAAGGACAGATCGAAAAGGCTCCGCAGGAAACCGAAGTCCTCATGACTTCCGGTCAGATGAACCAGCTTGTCCAGGAGATGGGCTTATCGAATCTCTCGAAACGTCTTTCTTCCTCTACGATCGCTTCTTCCTTACGCACCTTGGATGCTTTCAATATCGTCACCAAGGCCAATAACAGCTACGGAGATCCTTCCTACTCTTTCTTCATTCTCCCCACCATCCGCTATGTGATCTCGGCAGAAAAGCTCAACGCTCTCTATGCGTTGCTGACAAAGCCTCAGGAAGAGACTTCCTCTTCTTCGCTTTTTGATACGCCTTCTACTACGGCACAGCCCGGCGATATTCCGGTCGATTCTTTAGGAGGGCATAAGGAATGAAAACCATCCAGAAACTCCGTCTCATCAACTGGCATTATTTCACCAACACCACTACCGATATCAAAAACATCACGTTCTTAACCGGTCCTAACGGCACCGGAAAATCGACCATCATCGATGCGATGCAGATTCTGATACTAGGGTCGACCCGTCCGGATAACTTCAACAAGGCTGCTAACGAAAAGGGAAGAAGCGGACGTACGCTTCTTTCCTATCTCCGCGGCCAGACCGGTGTCAAGGACGATGGTAGCACCATCACCTTAAGAACCGGTGTTTTCACTTCGTATATCGCGATGGAGCTGTTTGACGATGTCGAAAAAAGACCATTCACTCTAGGTGTCTGCTTCGATGTCGATGCTTCCGACCGTATCGATAAACACTACTTCTATCTCGATTCCGCTTTCCCGGAAAACGGTTTCTCCAATTCCGATACCGAAACCAACCGCAAGAAAGTCCGTCCGATGATGTATAAGGAGCTTTCTTCTTGGGTCAGAGAAAACTATAAGGTCAACCATTTCCGTTTCTTCGATACCGATGCCGAATATCAGCTTTTCACCAAGGAAGCTTTCGGTAACCTTCCGGATAAGTATTTCTCCCTGTTTAAGAAGGCAGTCTCTTTTGCTCCGATTTCGAATATCTCCTCCTTCATCACGGAGTATATCTGCGATGCGGACCTGAATGTCGATATCACCCCGATGCAGAAGAATATCGAGCAGTATAAGATCCTTGAGGATCAGGCCAAGAACCTCAAACTCAAGGTCGAATCCCTCAACAAGATCAAAGAGACCTATGAGGAGTTACGTTCTTTCGATAAGCGTATCGATATGCTCAATTACGTTAACTCCCGTGTCTCCTACGAAGAAGCGAAGAAGAAGCTCGATAGCGCAAAAGAGCGTCTTGCGAAAGATAACGAAAGACTCACCGCGATCTCCGACGAAATCGCAAGACTCGATGCACAGCTCGAAGATCTCAACTCGGACCTCAATTCCTATAACGCCAAGAAACTTCAGTCCGGGAATTATTCCTTGACGGAGAAGCTTTCCTTGAAGAAGGATAATCTTCTCAAACAGACCGCTTCGATCCAGTTGCAGATCAATAACGTATTGACGCTTCTTACCAATTACGCCAATGCCTATGCCAAGGCCGGAAGCGACTTCAGCCGCTATTATCAGGATTTCGATACTTCGAAACTCGGTTCCTCCGTCAAGGAGAGCTTCGATGCCTTAGTTGATCTTGCGCAGGATGTCTCTAACGAAGCTTCTTCCTTACTGGCATCTTTAAAAGAGAACGAGTTAGACTTTGCCGCCCTTGCTTCTTTCCGTACCGATATGGAAGCGTTAAGAAGTCAGGCTACCTCCGTGAAGACTCTTCTCAACCACGAGTTCTATCAGGTCTCGGAGCAGTTACAGACTCTGCAGAGTGATTTAAGTGCCGTCAATCAGGGTAAGAAACCTTTTGATAAGCTCGGCCCTTTATATCTCAGCATCAAGAATGCCTTAGAGACTTCCTTAAAAGCCCGTCATTCGGATGCCTATGTCCATATCTATTGCGATCTTGTCGATGTCAATGATCCGGAATGGACCCTAGCTCTCGAAGCGGTTCTTTATAACCAGAAATTCAATTTCTTCGTCAATCCGCGTTACTACGAAGAAGCTAACCGCATCTTAAAGGAGCTTGCGGATTCCAATCGTTACTATCATGTCTCCCTTGTGGATACCGAAAGACTATTGGCGAATCACATCCAGGCAAATCCCGATTCGATCGCCAATCTGATCGATACCGACGATAAAGGTGCAAGAGCCTATACCGATTACCTCTTAGGAAGAATCAAGAAGTGCTCTACTTTCGAAGAAGCAAGAGCCTCTGGCTCCGGTCTTCTTTCCGATTGCACCGGATATAGAGGTTATGCGACTTGGTATCTTAATAAAGCCAATGCCCGTGTCTTCTTCTTAGGCACTCAGGTTTCCAGCAATGCGAAAGCCGTCTCCAGCGCCGATTATCAGAATATGAACCGGAGATATTCGCTTCTCAGCGAAGCTCTCAATAAGTTAGAGACTCTTCTTTCTTTACCTCTGATGTCGGAGCAGGAACTTGAAACCTATGAGAACGATCTCAAGCGGAAAGAGGCTTTAGGTGACTTAGAAAAGCAGATCACCGCTACTGAACAGGAGATGGTCTCTCTCACCAAAGGCGATATGTCTCTTGTCGAAGAGAAGATCAAGGAAATCCATAACAATATCGCAACTCTCACCGAAAAAAGAAACGAACTACTCACCGAAAGAGGTCAGATCCTTGCCGATACCAACCGTCTCAACGCGGAAGAGATTCCTTCCTATTCCGGAACCTTACAGAGCGATAAAGCGGATCTTGACCGCTTCGATGAAAAGGTCGTCAACGAGGAGTATGAACCTTTCTTCTCAAAGCTTCTCGACGATCAGGGTATGACTTTAGCCCAGATCCGTAGTGAAGCCTATCGTGAAGCGATTCAGGCGCAGAACAAGACCAATCACGATCGGGCAGCCTTACTGAAGTTACGCAGCGATTACTGCGCCCAGTATCATCTCAACTACGATGTCCAGAACGAAAAGTCCAACTACGAGTTCGATCATGAGTTAGAGAATATCTCGAAGGTTCTTCTCCCCGACTACGAAGAGAAGATCGTCAAAGCCCACGATGAATCCGTCCGCGAGTTCAAGGATGACTTCATCTATAAGCTCCGCACCGCGATCGAAGCCGTCAACGCCCAGATCGAGGAGCTCAACAAAGCTTTGGAGGATTCCCATTTCGGAAGAGATACCTATCAGTTCAAGGTCTCTCCGAACAAGGATTATCTCGAATACTACAACATGATCATGGATCCTCTGCTTTTAAGAAGCGGAGATGCCGAAAGCCTCTTCATGGAGAAGTATAAAGCGACGATGGATGATCTTTTCGGCCTTATCTCCTCTTCGACTTCGGCTTCCGGTGAACAGAGAGAACAGGTCTTACGGAACGTCGAACTCTTCACGACTTACACGACCTATATCGTCTTCGATTTACTGGTCACCCGTCCGATGGGAGACCACAGTGAAACGATCTCCTTAGGAAGATCCTTCAACGCCCAGTCCGGCGGTGAGAACCAGACGCCGTTCTATATTTCTATCTTCGCTTCGTTTGCGCAGCTTTGTAGAGTCAATAACCCTGCCGATAACAATACGCTCCGCTTTGTCATCTTCGACGAAGCATTCTCCAAGATGGATGCCGGACGTATCAAACAGTCGACGGATCTTCTCCGTCAGTTCGGACTTCAGGCGATCATTTCGACGCCGAGTGAGAAGTTAAGAGACCTTGTCTCTTATGTCGATCTCATCTTGGTCACGATCCACGACTCGAAAGCCAATCGCTCCTATCTCGATGTCTACGAGGATAAGAGAAAGAAAAAAGAAGAAGAGAAGACCTCTTTGACTCCTTCCGAAGTGATTGAGGAAAAAGAAGAGCAGAAAGAAGAGAAGGAATAAGAAATGAGAGCTTAGCTAAACGTGGCTAAGCTCTTTTTCAAGGAAGAAACCGGGGAGGAAAAAGACGGGGATACTCCTTATCGATTGCACGAATAACAGAGGATTCGAATAATCGATTGTTCGAATAAAATGAGAATAGTGCAAGCAATGGTCTCTTCTCCGATGATTGCTAACATTTGCAATTGCTTTTGCTAAGTAAACAATGGAAAAGCTTGTTTTCAAGACGGAACAAAAAGGGTAGGTGACTCTTAGAAATCGAAAAAAGTCTCGATTTGCACAGTGGGTTTGGAATATAGGCACTATAGGTGCTTCTTTTTGTAAAAATCCCGGTATTTCAGCCGGATTCTCATCTCCATCACCCTCTTCAGAAGCTCCCTTATCTTTGCTTTCCTGTCAAAGGGAGGGTTCGACATCATCGAGAACACGTTCAGCCAGTCCTGGATATGCTCCCTCGAATAGGCCCCCATGGGCCCTCATGAACAGCTTGGCAAGACGGTGGAAGCCGTTGATCGGATCCATCGGATTTTCCCTGTCCGGAAGGCCGCGGGTTTCCTCCGTGGTATGGATTTCCTCTCTCAGTCCGGGTATTCTCTTCAGAAGAACCGAGTGGCTGTTTTCGCCGTCATGGACTATCGTGCTCTCGGGGAGGATGTGGCTTCCGTAGGCAAGCCATGTCCTTTCGGCATCCGGCTTTCCTCTGCCGGTGGCTATCAGTATCTTGTGAACGCCGTCGGTGTCGCAGGAGACGCTGATGCTGTTCCTTGAAAGTCCTCTGAGCCTGCTGCCGTCGGTGTTGTGGACAAAGTCGGAGGGATAGACGGGAAAGCAGGTCTCATCGATGTATACCCTTCCCGAAAGCATGATGCCGTCCTGATAACCGCTGAGGGCTATGAAGAGCAAGACCGCCAATATCTTCCCGTAGTTGTGGCGTTTCTGTTGTCTCCTGCGCTTGTTGCTGTGGAATGGAACTCGAAAAGATGTAGAAGGAATTCGAGCCATTCCGACACCGGTATCTTGTGGCCCTCCATCAGCGTCTTGGTCAGAGGCGCGAACGTCTTCTTGCAGTCAAGGCAGACATATCTCCTGATTCCGGCAGACGTATAGCCTTTTGCCTCCCTGACGAACTGGCTCTCACACCAGGGACAGGTGGAGATGGGTATCGCATTGATGGCCTTCACTTCCGGATCCGACATCCGTCTGTGCTTGGCCTTGTACCATTCCTCGTCGGTCTCGTCCAAAAGTTCCCTGAGGAGTTTTTCTTCCTCAGGCAAATCCGGCTCCTCTGCGGAGCTATCTGTTTCTTCCTCACTCACTTTTCTTGGCGGTCGGGTTTCCGGGAACCGACGAAGCGGACCGCCAAGTCCACAAAGCGTTCATCGGTTCGCGGAAGCCTCTTTGTTCCCTTTCGTGAACGCCTCGATTATACCTTATCATCCCCTATAGAGACAGACCCACTGTGCAAATCGAGACTTTAATCGAAAAAAAAGGCTGATCTTTTTCGCAATATATGCGAAGCAAAGGGTATGTAGTAGGAGGAGGAAGTATTATTGATGGTTGATAGATTATTAAACGTTCGTTTGAAACTTTAAGAAACATCTAGCGGAGTAATGCATAAGTTTGATTCTTGTATTTTTGTCAAGGTGTTAGGGAAACAACCGATAACCGCATGAAATTCGGTAATGATTAAGAAAACACTCTCAAATTTAAATTTAGCTTTTTGCTTTTTCTTGTAAATTTAACAAGATTATCTGAATGTATGATTTTATTTAAAAAGGCGTATTTTGCAAATAGGACCTGAAAAAGTCGGCAGCTTTCGCCTTATTCGGAGTCTGCCCATTCAGAATATCTCAGAAGTGCTCTTTTTCTGACGGCTCTGTCGATGAAAGCCGTGACCCTGTCGTAGTCGTTCGGCCCTTCGTTCCACAGGAAACAGAAGAGGTTGAGCCAGTCCTGAAGTTCATCGGTGTCGAAACCGTCGTGACGGCTGAGGAACCTTTTCAGATATCTGTGGACCGTGTTGATCTCGTTCATCGGATTGACCCCGTCCGGCATCCCTTTGGTCTCTTCCGTCGAATGCACCTCCGACTTCAGCGCGAGCTTTTCGATGAGGATGTTGTGGCTACGCTCTCCGTCGTGTATCAGGGTGGCTTCCTTCGGTATGTGCGGGGAATAGGATCTCCACGCCTTAGGTGAACTGGGTTTTCCCATTCCGCAGAAGATGAGGAAGGTCTTTTTGCCGTCCGTCCCGGTGCAGATGCAGCACTGGTTCCTGGAAAGTCCCCGGAGTTCGTTTGTTCCCTTCTTTGTCCTTGCGGTTTTCCATATCGAAACATAGGTCTCGTCTATCCATACCTTGCTTTTGAGGACGATGTCGTCCTGATATCCCTTCAGCACGAAAAACACCTTCTTCAGCCAGTAATAGCCCGTGGAATCGGCGTTTCTGTTGTCATAGGCTGCGGAGGATACGGAATGGTATTCAAACAGATGGATGAGATATTCGATCCAATCGGCGATGGGGATCTTCCGCGAATCGAAGACGGTCCCTGTCAGAGGGGTGAACCTCTTTCCGCAGGATTTGCATTTCCATCTCTGGAGTCCCGTCTTCTTCTGTTTTCCCTTTTTGACGATATCCTTGCTCCCGCAGCAGGGACAGGATTTCGGCTTCAGCGAGTTGACGAACTCGATCTCTTTTCTGCCGGGACGCCAGTGTTTGGTCACATACCAGCTGCCGAGGAAATCGGAGACCATGTCCTCTGAAATACGCTTCTCATCAGAAAAGCCGTTCCCTGAGGAACTTTGTTCTTTTTCGGTCATATGGTGGTGGTTCGTCGATTCCGGAGAGGAATAGACGGAACCACCACAGTTCCTAAACGTCTATCGCCTCTCGGGAATCGCCTTTAGGCGCTTTCCTTTCAAAAGCGAATCCATGATAAACCCAAAGAGGTGATGACGTTATGGCTGGGTCCTATTTGCAAAATACGCCTTATTTTTTATTTACTGTGTACTTAGGCGGATATGCTGCAGTATTTAGGTGGAGATCATTGATGAAGCAGTCATTGTGAGCGCAGGCATTCCGTACATATTTACATCGTATCATAATGTAAAAGCGGTCTTTCATCTGCTTAGATTGAAAACGTTCAGCACAGAAGTGATAAAAATCAAGGATCGCACCAAAAAAAGGTGGGTTGGAAGATGCTTGATTTCCGAATGCTTTCAGTTTAAATTCAGTCAACAAACAACCTATTTTCCCTTGTTTCCAGCACCAAAAAAGAGTTCCTTCTTCCTCGTTTGGCTTTGAGGAATCCAAAGGAACCCTTTTGTGTGAGATAGCTTAGCGGTTATCGGCTAAGGCCTGGCGAAGGAAACGCGCACCATCGCTATTGAAATCATCTGGATCGAAAAGAATTTGGCGGAAACCATCTTTCCGGGCGAGAAGAGAACCGGTGAAACTAGAGACTTTTCCATTCTCTGCACTGCCTTTGACATAGCAAGGGATGTCATCTTGGGAGAGAATCACTTCGGTTCCTTCTTTGGCGGTAGCCGAATAGATTCCAAAATTCGAAAGAGCAGTGATTCCGTTTAAAGAGGGATCCTCTGCTTTTTCAAGAGTTGTCGAAATTCCTATGTCGGTAGTATCGATAAACCGGAGAATTGGGAAGACGGTATCGGAAGCATCGAAATGCTCCCAAAAATAACTGGCTAAGGGAGTGTTTGTCGCGTGCATCAGAGAGAGGAGATAATCGACATGATCTTCCTCGGTGTTATTCAGATTGACATAATTCTTCGGGTAATTCTCTGCATTCATCCCGGTGATAACTTCCTTAGCCGTATCTTGATCACTCGGAAGAGAAGCCGAAAGGAGAACAAAAGAGCTCTGACCGTTTACAGTAGCCAGCTTTCCTTTTGCTTCCGTTGCTAAAGGAGCTAAGGACCAAGTGGAAGAAGCCGTTAAACCATCGATTTTGGTTTCCCAATCCGTTTTCTCTCGGATAGACATCCAACCGCTTGTATCTTCTTTGGTGATAAGGCAGACTTTGTCGTCCTCAGGAAGAGTAGCAAAGAAATTCTTCAGACGGCTCTTAAGATCTCCTATATGAGTACTCAGGGCCGAAGAGGTATCGACAACAAAGCAATAAGAAGAAGGAGCATCGAAAGCGAAGTTGACCGGGAGAAGAGAAGCGATCTCTTCCGGAGTCTTTGCAAAGGTAGTGCTGTTATATCCAGTACCGATGGTAAATAAAGAGACACCGGATTTCACGGCAGTGGATAAAGGAGTGACTAAATCCATATGGCCTTTAAAATCAAACGAAGAGAGGATGATCTGCTTATAGTCGGAGAAATTCTTGATCTTATTAAGAAGATCGGAATCTTCCTGGGTATAAGAATAAAAGTCTAAAGAAGAATCCTGATCTAATTCCGTTAGCTTCTTAAAAGCGGAGACCTCTTCTTCATCCCGACCAAGGAAAAGAATCTTCGAGGAAGTGGGGCCTTCCGAAGAAGAGGAAGTTGTCTCTTTCGGTGTTTCCGAAGAAGAGGAAGAAGGAGTGACATCACAGGAGACGAAAAGAAGAGAGAGAAGAGGGAGCGTGAAAAGAACCGGCAAAACTTTGTACTGCTTTTTCATAAGAGGACCCTCCTTTCACTTTGATGAGCCTGTTTGTGGAAAAGACAAAGGTGCTTATTAACATTAAAAAAAACGATAAAAATTTTTCAAGTTAAATTGATGCTTTGCAACTAGTAAAAGATAGCTTCCCTTCCTTAGGTCCATTGCCGACTTCCTTCTTTTTAGCAGAACCATTCTTTTCTTTTTGAGATAGTGTTCATGGTTCTTTTTGGGGAAAAGCAAGGCTTTTTTAGGCTTAGAAAGCTTATTTAGAGAAAAGGCCATTTGCTTTCTCCTTCTTCCTTTTGAGGAGCTGAACTTGCAGAGAAGAGTCTTTGTCTCTTCTGCTATTATCGAAACTTGAAAGCGCTTCCTTTTTAAATTCAGGAAACATTCTTTTAGGGTTTCTTTAAGGATTGACTAAAAGAGTGAAACCATTTCCTTTTTTCAATAAGGTAAGAAGCTTTGGATTCCAAAGCGCTTTCCTTCTCTTTCCCCTACGAAAGCCTTTCCTGGGGAATGCTATAATGAATCCGGCTATCGATAGGAATGAGGGCTTACTATGAACCCAAAACTAGAAAAAGTATTTTCGGATTTCCGTTCGGAATTCTGGAATGCAAAAGAAGTAAAGGAAGAAAGAGTGATTGCGCTTCTTGATGAAGTGAAGAATTTTCTTTCGCTTGAGGATATCTATGTCTGTGAATGCTCGGCCAGTGCTTATCATTTCCTCTATTCGTATGTGACAACTGGCTTTAATCAGAGGGTGATGCATTTCAATGTCCTGATTGAAGAAGGAGATGCCTATCAGAATCTTCTTGCTACTTTCGGAGAAGACCGACTCGGTGTTGTCAAAGAGAATATGAAGACCCATAACTATGCGATGAAACCGAATAATCTCCTCTATGGTTTTGTGGTGGAAGATCGGATTCTCGGGTTTATTTCTTTCCAACCGAAAGAGGAAAAGCATACTTGGAATAACGAAGAAAAAGAAGCCCTTTCTGCCTTAGCTTCTCTACTCCGTTTTGCCTTGTTCCCGGATATCTTAAGACAGGAAATGAAGAGAAAGAAGACTCTCGATGAAAAGAGAGCAAGGTTCCTCTATTACTATCCGAAACTCTCTTTATTGATTCCTTCGGTAAGAACCAGAGATGAGTTTGAGATGAGCTATTATTACCGTCTCTCTTATCCGGAAGAGTATGCGGAGAAGTTTGTTTATTATAAAGATCAGAAACTCTATATCGATTCGGTGAAGAAAGCAATCCATGAGAATCAGCCGGTTACTTTCGTCTACCGGGAAGCAACCCATCTTACAAAGATTCAGGAAACGGTGGTCGTCAACCGTTTCGATAACAAAGGAAATCCTGAAGAGATCATCAGTATTCTTGAAGATAACGACGAAAACGACGAAGAGAGCAAAGAGACAAAACTCCGTTACGAAGCTTTCAATGTTATCACCAACCGGGATAACCTTGCGGAATTCTATCTGGAATTCTCCAGCGATAAAGTGACGGTCTTCAAGATTCCTTCCTATTGGGAGAATGCCGGATGGTTGAAGAGAGATAGCTATTCTACCGGAATTCTAGCGTTTATTGACGAAGTTGTTCTTCCCGAAGATCAGGAAAGAATCCTCAAGCTTTTTGAAAGCGAGAATCTAAGACGTACCTTGATGGATAAAGGGCATGCTCTGACGGTAGAATTCCAAGGTCTTCTCAACGGAAAAGAGAAATGGTTGCGGTTAGAAGCAATTCCGGGAACAAACGGAGGACATGCGATTCTTTCGAATGCTATCCTTCTTCTCAACGATGTTACGGAGGAACTTCTTCACCGCAACGATCTTCTCACGGGTCTATTAGGAAAAGAGAAGATGCTTCTTCTGATTCAGCAGAAAGAGGAAGAAATCAAAGAAACCAAGAAAGCAGAGAACTGGTCTATCTTCTATATCAATGTTCTCCGTTTCAAACTCTTCAACCGTTACTTCGGAAAAGAAAACGGCGATATCTATCTGAAGAGAGTGGCTCTTACGTTAAGCTGTATTTTCCCTACGGCTTCTTTATCCCGTTTAAGCGATGATCACTTCGTTTTATTAGATAACCTACCTCCGGAAGAGATGGAGAAGAGATTAGGGGAAGCAGAGACTTCTTTACGGGAAGAAAACGGAAACTACTCTCTTCCTCTTCATGCCGGTATCTATCGTCTTGCGAAAGAGGAGACGCTTTCTCCTTTAGCGATGTGCGATGCTTCGAAGATGGCCTGTGATCAGATTGCTTCTTTACCGAACGTACATGTCTATCTTTATTCCGAAGAACTCGCCGAGAAAGAGATTCGTTCCCGTTATCTATTGGATCATCTCGATCAGGCGATCGAGGATGGGGAGATTGAAGTCTACTATCAACCTGTTATCCGTTCTCTCACCGGGAAAGTGACTTCCTTAGAAGCTTTGGTGCGATGGAATAACCCGAGATACGGGTTCCTTAATCCTGCCTTATTCATCCCGCTTTTAGAGGAATATTCTCTCTGCTGGAAAATCGATTGTTTTGTCCTAGAGAAGACCGCTTCCTATATGGACGAAAGAAGAAAAGACGGAAAAGAACTTCTTCCTATTTCTCTCAATCTTTCGAGAACCGATTTAGCAGTGAAAGACTTCCCGGAGTTCTTAGAAGGAATCGTAACGGAATACCATCTTCCGAAGAATCTCTTCGAAATCGAAATCACCGAATCCGCGATGGTGAAGGAACCGTCTCTTTTAAAGACAACCATCGACGCTTTCCATGAAAAAGGATATCTGGTCTGGATGGATGATTTCGGAAGCGGATATTCCTCTTTGAATTCGCTTCACGATTATTCTTTCGACCTCATCAAGTTCGATCTAGTCTTCTTGAAGAACTTCACCGAATCTTCGGAAGTCATTCTCTCTTCCTGTGTCGATATGGTGAAAAAACTCCATATCCACACGTTAGCCGAAGGAGCAGAGACAGAAGAACAGGTAGAATTCTTAAAGAGTATCGGTGTAGAGAAGATTCAGGGATACTACTACTCGAAACCTCTTCCTTCTTCTCAGTTAACAGAAAAGATTGAGAATCATACCTTTAACCTTGAAACCGAAGAAGAAAGAGAAGCGATGGATAAAATCGGTTCCGTCAATGTCTTAGCTTCGCTTCCGCTTGTCTTTTTCAAGAGCGATAAAGAAGGATTGAAGATCTTCTTTACCAACGATGCTTTCCAAGGGCTGTTCGGGAAGGGTTCTCTTTCGGAACTGGAGAAGCTTCTTGCGGAAGAAGGTTTTTCTTCTTCGTCAACAGCTTTCCCGAAGGAGACAACTTCTGTCTATCAAGGGAAAGAGGTTATTTTCTCCCTTGTCGAAGCAGTTCCTTATGAAGAAGGATGTATCGGTGCTCTTTCTTTTTCGCTTGCGGAACGGAAAGAAAAAGAAGAATAGCATCGTTTCCGTAAAACGCCTTTAAATATTCTCTCAAGAGCCGGAAAAAGCGGATTCTTTCGGCTCTTTTTCCTTTTTCCGCCTTATAATGGAAAAGACGAAAAAGGAATATTGTCTGTTCTCCGGGATGAAATCTTCTCCGAAAGAGTTGGCTGTGTTTATTTTCTACAACCCATTTAAGTGGTTGTAGATTATAATAATCTTATAAGTAAACGCTTACAAATAGGAGGAACCATATGTCCACGAGCGAAGAAATGGTCGCGATGATCCTAGCCGGCGGGAGAGGAACCCGACTCAAATCCCTGACAGCCAAAGCCGCTAAACCAGCCGTCTTCTTCGGTGGCAAATACCGCATCATCGACTTCCCGCTTTCCAATGTTGCCAATTCCGGTATCCATCATGTCGGTATTCTGACCCAGTACGAATCGACCGATCTCAACAATTACATCGGTTCCGGCCGTAACTGGGGCCTTAACGGTACGAATTCCCTGGCTTCGATTCTCCCTCCGAGAGAGACTCCGCAGGGTGCTAGCTGGTACTTAGGAACCGCCGATGCTATCTATCAGAACATCGACTGGCTCGATAAGACCCATTGCAAATATGTCGTGATCCTCTCGGGCGATCACATCTATAAGATGGATTATGCCGAGATGCTTGCTTTCCATAAGAAGAACAATGCCGACTGCACCATTGCCTGCATCCGTGTTCCGATGGAAGAAGCACCCCGTTTCGGTATCGTTGTCGCCGATCCGAAGAACCAAATCACCGAGTTCCAGGAAAAACCGAAGGCCCCGAAATCCGATTATGCTTCGATGGGTATCTATATCTTCACGTACTCCTTACTCCGTGAAGCTTTGATTGCGGATGCCAAAGATGAGAAATCCGCTCACGATTTCGGTAAGAACATCCTTCCGACTCTCTTAGGAGGCGGAAAGAGACTCTTCGCTTATCCTTTCCAAGGTTACTGGAAAGATGTCGGTACGGTTCAGTCCTTATGGGAATCCAATATGGACCTGCTCGATGAGAAATGTACGCTCGATCTTTTCAGCAACGACTTCAAGATCTTCTCGGCCGATACCGCTTCCCGTCCGCAGTATATCGCTTCGAGCGCCAAGATCTCCGATTCCGTCATCAACCAGGGCGCTATCGTTTATGGTTCGGTCACCCATTCGGTCATCTGTAACGAAGTCACGATTGAGCGCGACGCCAAAGTCAAAAACGCCGTCATCCTTCCGGGTGCGGTTGTGAAGAAAGGTGTCAAGCTCACCAATGCGATCGTCGGTCCGAAGACCGTGGTCGATAAAGATGTCGAAGGAGATATTAAGGAAGTCGCACTTGTCAACGACGTTCCTGAGGATGACTAAAGGAAAGGGAGAAACGCATCATGTCCATTAAAATCGCCGGCTTAGTCGATTGCTTCGACATTCCGGAGCTCGGTCCTCTTACGAAGCACCGCTCCGTCGCCTCCACTTCCTTCTTAGGCCGTTATGCCTATATCGATTTCCCGCTTTCGAACTTCCTCAATTCCGATATCATCAATATCGGTATTCTCTGCCAGAACCACATCCGTTCTCTCTCCCATCATGTCGGTAACGGAAGAAGCTGGATCTCCAATACGAAGCTCGGAGATCTTCAGGTTCTTTACGATGAGCCGAATGTTGCAAATCCTGCCTATAACACCGATGTCGCAGATTTAGTCGAAAACAAAGTCTTCTTACGCGATGTCCATCCGGATTATATCGTCTTAGTGCAGCCGAACTTCGTTTACGAAGCCGACTTTGAAAAACTGGTCGAAGACCATATCGCCTCGGGTAGCCGTGTCAGTATGCTCTATACCCATGTTGCAAAAGGCTTATCGAACACCTATCTCGGTGCAAGAAAACTCAGCCTCAACATGAAAGGCAAAGTCAAAGCGATGGAAGTCAACGTCGGACAGGAAGATGCCGGAGATATTTCTTTAGGCACCATCATCCTCGATTATCCGATGCTCGAATCCTTGATTGAGTATGCTCAGGGTACTTCCTCTTTCTTCAACCTCTTCGATTGTCTGACCTACCTTGCTCCGACCGGCCTCATCCGTGCGGTCGAGTTCAAAGGCTATGTCCGCTCTTTTGATTCGCTTCCGCATTATCTCAAGTATTCGTTGGAACTCTTAGACCGCAAGGTCTTCGATTCGCTCTTTGCTCCGGATTGGCCAATCCATACCAGAACCTACGATACTCCGCCGGTCCGTTATGCGGTAGGTAGTGAAGTTTCTAACTCCTATTTAGCAAATGGCTGTCTCATCAAAGGCAGTGTCAAGAATTCGATTCTCGGACGTAATGTCACCATTGAAGCCGGAGCCGTCGTCGAGAACTCCGTCATCGGTAACGATGTCGTGATCTCGCAGGGCGCTCATCTTGACCATGTGGTCTGCGACCGTGATGTGAAAGTCCTTCATGTCACTTCGTTAGAAGGAAGTGAAGAAGCTCCGCTTTATGTCGCCAGAGGAGATATTGTCTAAATGAAGATCCTGATAGTTACGCCGGAGTCTCTTCCGTATGCGAAAAGCGGTGGATTAGGGGATTTCGCTTACTCCTATGGAAAAGCCTTAGCCAAATTAGGCGAAGATGTCTCTATCATCCTTCCTCTTTATAAGCAGATTAGAACGAAGCATCCGGAAGTCCTGAACGGCTTCTTCGATCAGTACGATTTCCGTATGGGAGGAAGAACCCAAGGCTGTGGCGTCTTCCACCTTTATCGGGATGGCGTCCATTTCTACTTTACGGCGATGGACCGCTTCGACCGTGACCAGATGTATGGCTATGGAGACGATAAAGAACGTTTCGCCTGCTTCATCATGGCGGTCAACACCTTCCTGACCCGTCATAACGATTACGATGTCGTCCACTGCAACGATTGGCAGACCGCCGTTCTTCCGGTTCTTCTCAACTACAATCCGAAGAAGATCAAGACGGTTCTGACCATCCATAACCCCGCTTATCAAGGATGGGCGACAAGAGACGATTTGATGTCTTACTTCAACCTTCAGCCCGGTTACTACGATTCCGGCTATGTCCGTTTAGGAGATAGCTTCAACTATCTCAAGACCGGTATCATGTCGGCCGATAAGATCAACACGGTTTCCAAGACCCACGCGAAAGAACTTCTCAACGATCACACCGGCTTCGGTGGTATCGGCGCCATCATCGATTGGTGCCGTCACTATGATTTCTCGGGTATTGTAAACGGCTTGGATGTCGATATCTGGAATCCGGCGAGTGATCCGCATCTGGTTGAAAATTACACCTATGCCGACTATCGGGAGAAGAAAGCTATCAATAAGAGAGCTATCTTTAAATCCTTAGGCATGGATGAAAACTTCAGCGGTGCCTTGTTCAGTGCGATCACGCGTCTTTCTTCCCAGAAAGGTGTCGATAGAATCGAATCTCTCTTCCCGGAGTTAGCAAAACGCCATGCCAAGATGATCATCATCGGTACCGGCGAGATGGAAGGGGATGTTCTCTATCATGCTTTACAGCATCCGGAAGTCTATCTCGTCAAACGTTACGATGAGAATCTTGCTCATCTTCTCTATGCGGCAAGTGATTTCTTCCTTATGCCTTCCTATTTTGAACCCTGTGGCACAAGCCAGATGATCGCGATGCGTTATGGTACACTTCCGATCGTCTCCGATGTCGGAGGTCTTAACGATACGGTCTTCGATATCAGCAAAGGCGATATCGCAAACGGCTTCACCTTCTATAACTGGGATAAGGATGGCTGTCTCAAAGCCTTCCATAGGGCGATGGATACCTACGATTCCGGTAGAATGGATCCTCTGATCAAAGTCGGTATGGCAGGAGATTACTCCTGGGATAAATCCGCCAAGCAGTATCTTGCTCTCTACCATTCGATCGACTGGAAGTAAACACATGGCTCTGTCCTTCGGGGCAGAGCTTTTTGAATGGTTCCAAAGTCTGTTTTGTGCGCTAGGCACAATAACTTTTAAACCCCTTTCATTCTTGTATACAAGTTTGCTATAATGGTCCTCAGAAAAGAGGAAATACATTATGGAAACAAATTCGTATCTAAATTTCCGTCTTGACGGAAAGGTTGCCTGGGTCACCGGTGCAAGCTACGGCATCGGTTTTGCTATCGCTTCGGCCTTTGCGGCTCAGGGTGCGACGATCGTCTTCAACGATCTCAGCGAAGAAAAGTATCAGAAGGGTGTCGAAGCCTATAAGGCCAAAGGCATCACTGCCTATGGCGGTGTCTGCGATGTCACCAAGGAAGACCAGGTTCAGGCCTTCGTCAAGAAGATCATCGAGAAGTTCGGTCATATCGATATTCTTGTCAACAATGCCGGTATCATCAAACGTATCCCGATGACCGAGATGTCCGCTTCGGACTTCCGTGCGGTCATCGATGTCGATCTCAACGCTCCGTTCATCGTCTCCAAGACCGTCATTCCTTATATGATCAAGGAAGGACATGGAAAGATCATCAATATCTGCTCCATGATGTCGGAACTCGGAAGAGAGACCGTCTCTGCCTATGCGGCCGCTAAAGGTGGCTTGAAGATGCTCACCCGCAACATCTGCTCCGAATACGGCGCTTATAACATTCAGTGCAACGGTATCGGCCCTGGCTATATCGCCACTCCGCAGACCGCTCCTTTACGTGTCAAGCAGCCCGATGGTTCGCTTCATCCGTTCGATGCCTTCATCCGCGCCAAGACTCCGGCCGGAAGATGGGGAACTCCGGAAGATTTACAGGGTCCGGCTGTCTTCCTTGCCTCGGATGCTTCTAACTTTGTCAACGGCCATATCCTCTATGTCGATGGCGGTATCTTAGCCTACATCGGTAAACAGCCTAAGTAACCTTCTACCCCTTACTAGTCTCTCTTAGGCTTCGGCCTAGAAAGGATGATATTCCATGAAGAAAAAGATTCTCTCACTCTGTATTTTACCTTTCCTTCTTCCGCTCACATCCTGCGCGAAAGAAGTGACAGGCACCTGCTACTATCAGGATGTCTCGACCACCTTCGCTTACGGTAACCTCTATCTCAAGACCGATGTCACCGCGTATAACGACAAGATTCAGGACCTGAAGATCGATGCGACCTATTCTCCTTCCGTCTGGGCCCGTATCAGCGAGAGCGATGCGACTGCTTTAGGCGAAGGAAACTACTTCTCGGTAGAGAACGCTCCGCTTTTCGATGGCACCAAGGGAACCGTCTATTATCCTACCTATATTCAGATCGGTAACACCTACTATCAGGGCCACGCGAGAAGTGAGGACGAAACGGCTTCTTATGCTTCGGCTGGGGAAGTCGCTCTTTACTCTGTCCCAGGAGCAAGCGATGAATCCGATACTTCGGATCTCACCCGTTACTTCAACACGACTCCGACCGATACCTATAAGCTCAATGCCCGTATCGAGTCCTACTATAGCGATGTCACTTCCGGCAATATCAAGATCGTGAAGAAGAACGGCGATAGCTATGCTGCTTCTTCTCTTACCCCTGCTTTCCCCAACAATTCGCCTCTCCTTTCGGCTTCTTCGAATCTTTACCCTTACTTTGCAACGGCCCTGAAGAACTTCAAGACCTTTGTCGAAGGAAAGGCTATCAACTATGCGGAATCCTTCAAGGATAACCGCAAGAAGGGAAGCTCCCGTCATCGTCTTCTTAAGAATCAGAGCGGATCTTGGTATTACAACGATTGGCAGATGTCGATCGATTGGGAGAACGAAGATCTCGTCAAGGATGTCGACAATCACTGGGTCGATACCGGAATCTCCTCTACCGATTTCTGTGAAGCCGATGCCGTTGCTTTCTTCACTACGACGAATAACGCCTTTGCTTCGGTCGAATACGCTTCGGTCCGTTAACTTCGAGGAAAAACACGCATGGATTTCACTCTTCTCTATCCGGGATTCAAAACGAAAGCTGCGACTTTCTCTTACGATGATTCGATCCTTCAGGATCGGACCACCGTCAAGATCCTGAAAAGTCACGGCTTGAAAGGTACTTTCAATCTCAATCTCGGTCAGTCCGGAGAAGAGAAGATCCGTGAGGGAATCGACTGTTCCCATCTCGTCTTAGAGAAGGAATACTCTCTCTATGACGGGATGGAGATAGCGACTCATACCTATACACATCCTCATCTTGAAACTCTTCCTTACGAAGAACAGAAGAAACAGTATCAGCTCGATATCGAAGGACTTACGAAACTGACAGGAAGAAAGATCCTCGGTTCTGCTTATCCTTATGGAACCTATAACCAAGATACCTTAAGAGCTTTAAAAGAACTCGGTATCAAATACGGAAGAACGACCCGTTCCACCTATGATTTCTCTCTTCCGTTCAATTTCCTGCTTTGGCATCCGACGATCCATCATAACGATCCTAGGATCTATGAGATTCTTGATTCCTTCTTCGCCGTAAGGAAAGAATTAGCCTGTCTATATATCTGGGGCCACTCCTATGAGTTTGCTATTCAACCTAGTTGCCCCTTCTCTACGTTAGAAAAGATTGCTTCTATCTTAGAAGAAAAGAAAGAAGATGTTGCTTTCCTTACCAACGGAGAAATCTACACCTATTGCAATGCCGCTACCATGGTCTATTACCGGGATGGCGGATTCGTCAATCCGTCAAGGGAAGATGTCTATCTGAAGGTCGATGACGATTACCTTGTTGTGAAGAAAGGAGAAAAACTCATCTATGAGCACTAAAACCGTTGTCAGCATGGGAGAACTTCTCTTACGACTTACTTCCCCCGATGGCATTTTATTAAAAGACGCAAAGTCTCTCCGCGTGAATTACGGAGGAGCGGAAGCCAATGTCTTGATGTCTCTCTCTTCCTTAGGTTTCCAAACCCGTTATCTCACCCGCTTAGGAGACGATGAAATCTCCCTGGCTGCCAAAAAGAGACTTCAGGAGATGGGAGTCGATACTTCTTTCTTCGCTAGTGATCCTACGCATTCTCCCTTAGGTATCTACTTTGTAGAACCTGGAGATGGCCCAAGAGCTTCGAAAGTCGTCTATCACCGCAAGCACTCGGCCGCATCCCTAATGGAACCTAGTGACTTTGATTTCAAGAAAGCCTTCCAAAGAGCCGATATCTTCTATGTCTCCGGTATCACCTTGGAGATTTCTCAAAATAGTGCGGCTACCGTTCTTGCCGCGGTCAAAGCGGCTAAGAAGATGGGACTCAAGGTCGTCTTCGACTTCAACTACCGTTCGAAGCTGATTTCGGTCGAAGAAGCCAAGAAAGTCTATCCTCAAGTTGCTAAGCTTGCCGATATCGTCTATGCAACGCCTTGGGATATTCGGACTCTGTTAGGTTATAACTCGGATACCAAAGACGACGATGCTTTCTTAGCCGAAGCCTGCAAAGCAAAAGGCTATGAAGCGCTCTTCACCAAGAAGAGAAAGATTCTTTCTCCGCATCGTCAGTCCTTACTTCCGATTGTCTATACGCCGGAAGGAAAGACGGTTGGAAAAGAAATCGAATTCGATATCTTTGACCGTATCGGAGCAGGAGATGCCTTCTCTGCCGGTACGTTATACGGATATTTCAAAGACGGAGGGAGCAAGGAATTGGCGTTAGCGTATGGCTTAGCTAACTCGATTTTGGCGCAGACGATCTTCGGCGATCAGGCCGAATTCAGCGAAGAGGATCTTAAGACCTTCTTAGCCTGTGAAGGGCATGGGGAGGTAGTACGATGAATCTTCTCTGCTTCGGAGATTCCCTGATGCAGCTCAATGGTCCTGACACTTATCCTCAGGAAGGATGGCCACAGGAACTTGGACCGTATCTCAAAGAGGGAGTCGGGGTTCTCGACTTTGCGAAAAACGGTCGGTCGACAAAGTCGTTTCTTGACGAAGGGTTGTTCAAAGAAGGCTTGGAGAGAGCAAAGGAAGGGGATATCGCTTTGATTTCGTTCGGTCATAATGACGAAAAGATCCAGGATCCCACCAGATATACGACTCCTTACGGAACCTATCAGGAAAACCTCAAAGGAATGATCGACGAGTTAGCGAAGAAAGGGGTGAAATCGATTCTTCTCACCTCGATTGCCCGCTTCCGCTATAACGAAGACGGAACGTTGAAGCTCACCCACGGGGAATACCCGGAAGCGATGAGACAGTTAGCAAAGAAAATCGATGTTCCCTTAGTTGATCTCAATAAGCTCACCCGCGATTATCTCAGCAACCATCCCGAAAAAGAAAATCAGAAATTCTATATGAACTTCGGACCTCACCTTTATCCCAATTACCCCGAAGGCAAAGACGACCACACCCATATGCGGAAAGAAGGAGCAAAATGGATCTGCTCCCTTGTCGTTCCGGAACTGAAGAAGATAAGCTTCGCTTCCGAATTCTTCCGCTAGAAAGGAGAAAAGTAATGTCCCTCGAACTGAAAAACATTTACAAGATCTATCCAAACGGCTACCAGGCTATCTCCGACTTCAACCTCAAGATCAACGACGGCGAATTCATCGTCTTAGTCGGACCTTCTGGTTGTGGAAAATCCACGACCTTACGTATGATCGCAGGTCTTGAAGATATCACGCACGGTGATTTCTTCATCGACGGCAAGAGAGTCAATGACCTTCCGCCGAAGGATAGAGGTATCGCGATGGTCTTCCAGTCCTACGCTCTTTATCCGACTCTCACGGTTTACGAGAACATGGCTTTCGGTCTTGATCTCGCCGGCTTTGATGAAGATATCATCAAGAAGAGAGTCACGGAAACCGCGGAAATCTTAGGTCTTACGCAGTATCTTGACCGTCTTCCGAAGGCTCTTTCGGGCGGTCAGAGACAGAGAGTCGCTTTAGGAAGAGCCATCATCCGTAAAGCGAAGATCTTCCTGATGGATGAACCTCTTTCTAACCTCGATGCCCGTCAGAGAGTCAATATGCGTTCCGAGCTTATCCGTATCCACCGCGATATCGGTGCTACCACCATTTATGTCACCCACGATCAGATCGAAGCTATGACGATGGCGACCCGTATCGTCTGCATGGATGTCGGTGTCATCAAGCAGGTCGGTACGCCGGAAGAACTCTATTTCCATCCGAAGAACTTATTTGTCGCCGGCTTTATCGGAGACCCGCCGATGAATTTCATCCGCGGTCATGTCGCCGATGGCACTTTCACTTCGAACGATGGTTATTACACCTTCCCGTTAGGTCTTAGCGGAGATGCTCTAGCCAAAGTCAATAACCGCGATATTGTCGTCGCTTACCGTCCGGAACATGCGATCTGGCATCCGAAGGCGGAAGAAAGCGAAGAACTTGTTCCGATGAAGGGCAAGGTCGAAGTCTACGAGATGTTAGGGGATATTCAGAACGTCTATCTCAACGTCGGTAAGGAGAAAGCCATCATCAAGGCAGCTCCGGACGAATCGGTGCTCATCGACAGCGAAATCAACTATTACGTCAAGAAGTCCGATTTCCATCTCTTCGACGCCAAGACGGAGGAAGCGATCGAATTATGACCTCTTCCTCTGCTGTTACAGCAAAGGAATTGAAGCGCAGGGATTTCATCCTGAACGGAAATCTCTGGAAAGTTGTCGCTTCCTTAGCTCTCCCGCTCTTCTTCTTCGCTATCTTCAACTACATCTACTCGATCATCGATACGATCATGTGCTCGGGACTAAGCAAAGCAGCGGTCAATGCGGTTTCTCCTTTAAACCAAGTCACAAACCTCATTTCCGCTATCGGTAACGGACTGAGCGCCGGCGGTTCGATTCTGATCGCCCGCGAGATCGGACGCAAGGACTATGAGAAAGCAAAGAAGCTTTCGACTACGGTCTTCACTCTTGCCTTCGCTTTCGCTCTTCTTACCGATTTGATCGTGATTCCTCTTCATATTCCGCTTCTCAGAGCTTTCCGTATCACCGAGGAGAGTATTGCAATCGGAAGAGTCTACTTCATCTTCTCGGTATTAACCCAATCCCTCATCATGGTCGATACGGTGTATCTCGGAGTAGAGAAAGCAAGCGGTAATACGCTGACTATCACGCTTCTCAATCTTGGGGTAGTCGTGATCAAGGTACTCCTTAATGTTCTCTTCCTTTACGCCTTTCATCTCAAGGATATGATGTATGTCTCTCTTGCTACCTTGCTTGCCAATGCCTGTCTCTTTGTCTATGTGATATTCCGGTTAGCATCGGGAAAGTATCTGTTCCATTATTCCTTCAAGTACTTAGGTTTTGATAGACATAACCTCAGGAAGATCACCTTTATCTCTTTCCCTATCTTCTTAGGTAAGTTCATCTTCTCCTTAGGAAAAGTTGTGATCAATGCGCTAGCGAAGGAGTACGGAAACGATGTGGTCGGTGCCTTAGGAGTCTCTAACAATATGGGAGGCTCGGTCACTAACCCCTTATCCTCGATTGAAGATTCTTCCTCTGCCATCATCTCCCAGAATCTAGGAGCCGGAAATGTCAAAAGAGCGATCGACACCTTCTATGTCTCGCTTGTCTATGAGTTAGCGATTGCTATTACCGGTGTCATCCTTGTTACCGTCTTCGATACGCCTATCACCCGTTTCTTTGCAAGAAGTGCCGGAAGTGAAGAAGAGATTACGGAGTTTGCCAACCATATCTCCCAGGTCTTCTTCTTTGAGAAGATGGGTATTATCACTCTCGCCCTCAATTCCTGCGTCTTAGGTTTACTTTATGGCTTTGGATATACAAGACTGAGCATGGCTTTGAATATCGCCCGTGTCTTTGTCTTCCGTATCCCTAGCTTCCTTATCTGCAAGTACTGCTTTGCCGATCAGTTGGATGGTTATCAGACTGCCGGTATCTCGATGGGGGTCAGCAATATCTGTATCGGTATTGTCGCTCTCCTCGTCGCTATCGTTGTTCTTATCCGTATTGCCAAGAAGAACCGTCTGAAGGAGGGAGAAAAGAAATTGACCAAAGAAGAAGGACAGGCCTTAGAAAAAGGCTTCAAGGACTATCTGAAGAATTTCACCCACTACAAGAAGACGGGTGCCTTCTGCTATGAGGACGGTATCGTCTTACGGGGTGCTTATTGCCTTTATCAAGCAACCCACGAGAAAGAGTATCTGAACTTCTGTCTCAGCTACTATGAGACGAATATCGGGGAGAACGGCGAAGTCAATATCACCGATGACCGAAGTATCGATGATATTCAGGCCGGAACAACCCTTTACGATATTGCTTTGCTTCATCACGAAGATAAATTCGATAAAGCACTTGTCAATCTCAGAGATAGGTTGTTTGCAATACCCCGTACCAACGGCTCCTTCTGGCATAAGGCAAGATACCCGGAGCAGATCTGGTTGGATGGTCTTTATATGGGTATGCCGTTCTATGCGAGAATTGCGGGAAGTAAATACGTCGAAGATCCGAAAAAAGCAAGAGAAGATATTCTTCTTCAGTTCAACAACGTCGAGAAGTATAACCGCAATCCGGAAGATGGTTGCTATTACCATTGCTATGACGATACGAAATCGATGCCATGGGCCGATAAAGTGACCGGAAGAAGCCCTAATGTCTGGCTTCGCTCCGTCGGTTGGCTTGCGATGGCTTCTCTCGACTGTGCTTCGGTGTTTGAAGACGAGGGTCACGGAAAAGAAAAGAAGGAGATGATCGTCCATCTAAAGAACGTGCTTAACAGCATGGAGAAGAGCGAGGACGAGAATCATCTTTGGAAAGATCTCCCTCTTATCGATGATCCGAAAAACTACGAAGAGACTTCCGGTTCCCTGATGTTTGCCTATAGCAAGATGAAGGGAGCAAGGAAAGGTTATCTTCCGTATACGGAGATGAAGGAAGGTATCGATATCTTCGAATCCGTGGTGAAACGTTACTTCCATGACGGAAAGCTCGGAAACATCTGCTTAGTCTCTGGGTTGGACGCCGAAAGAAGAGACGGGTCTGTTGCCTACTATCTCAGCGAGCCGGTAGTGGAAAACGATGCCAAAGGCATGGCTCCGCTGATGATGGCTTATAGCGAATACATCACTTCATCGTATTAGAAATAAGGGATCAAAGGGGGTAAACCAAAATGGAAACCTTATCCAAGAAAATTGTTGAGAAGAAGTCGGCGCCGATCAAGATCATGCAGTTTGGCGAAGGTAACTTCCTCCGCGCGTTTGTCGATTGGCTTGTTCAGAAGATGAACGATTCCGGAAAATATACCGGTCATGTCGTCGTGGTTCAGCCTCTTCCTCAGGGAAGAGTTGCTAACCTTGCGGCTCAGGATGGTCTTTACACTCTCATCTTACAGGGTATCAACGAAGAAAAGCAGCCGGTCCGTGTTCATCAGGTGATCGATGTTTTGGATGACTTCGTCAATCCTTATACCGACTATCAGAAGTATCTCAAGTATGCGGAGAGCAAGGACCTCGAAGTCGTTATCTCCAACACCACCGAAGCCGGTATCGCTTACGAAGAGAAGGATACCAAGATCGATCTTGCCAAAGAGACTCCGACTTCCTATCCTGGTAAGCTTCTTGCTTTACTCAAGCATCGTTATGATGTTCTTGGTAAGGAATATGGTCTTGCCATCATTCCTTGCGAGCTGATCGACGATAACGGCGATAAGCTCAAGGAAGTTCTGAACCGTTTAGCTAAGGAAAGAGGCATGGGTGCCGGTTTCATCGATTACATCAATAACTCCTGCCACTATACTTCGACTCTGGTCGACCGTATCGTCCCCGGCTTCCCGAGAGATGAATTCGATTCTTTATGCAAGGAATTCGGCTATGTCGATAACAACATGGTCAAGGGCGAATTCTTCCACCTCTATGTTTTAAGAGAAGAACCGTATGTCGAAGCTAAATTCCCGGTCGATAAGGTCGGACTCCATGCGATCTATGTTCCGGATGTCCATCCTTATAAGCAGAGAAAGGTCCGTATCTTAAACGGCTCCCATACTTCTCTTGTTCCGGTTGCTTATCTCTGCGGTTATGATGAAGTCAGACAGTCGTTACTGGATAAGAGAATCTTCCGTTTCTTAGAAGAAGAACAGAAGCAGGAAATCGTCCCGACTTTAACGACCAAGGATGCCGAGCAGTTCCGTGAAGATGTCATGGACCGCTTCCTCAATCCGTATGTCCATCATAAGCTTATGTCGATCGCTCTCAATTCTCTTCCGAAGTTCAAGGAAAGAGATTTACCGACCATTCTCGATGACTACAGAGAGGGAAGAGATCCGAAGCATCTCTGCTTCGCCTTCGCTTCCTTGATCAAGTTCTACGAAGGCTATCGTGTGGTCGACGGCAAGAGAGAAGCGATTGCTTTACAGGATAACCCGGCTTATCTCACCTTCATGGCGGATGCTTGGAAGAAGTATCATGAAGACGAGGATGTCTTAGCCTTAGTCAAGACTGTCTTAGGAAACAAGGACATCTGGGGCGAGGACTTAACCCTCCATACCAAGTTAGTCGAAGAAGTCCGCAAGAACTTAGCTCTGATCTTATCCTCCAAGAGTGAGATGGATGCGTTAGAGGAGTTTCTGAAGAATGAATGATTATATCCGTATCCATCCGAGTGACGATGTGATCGTCGCCCTCAAGGATTTCAAGAAAGGCGATACCGTCGATGGTATCGTCCTTCTTGACGATATCAAGATGGGCCATAAGATCGCTCTTCACGATATGGAGAAAGGACATCGCCTCATCAAGTACGGCAATGTCATCGGTATCCTCTCAGAAGATGTCAAGAAAGGTCAGTGGATCCATTCCCATAACCTTCATACTTCCTTAGCGGAAGGAGAACCGACCTATACGTACCATAAAGAAGTCAAGGCTCCGGCTACCCCTTCCAAGAAAACCTTCTTAGGTTACTTAAGAAAAGATGGTTCTGCCGGTACCCGTAACGACCTCTTCTTAGTCCCGACGGTCGGCTGTATCAACAATATCCTTGATGAGATCAAAGAGGAATTTGTTTCTCTTCATCCGGAAGCAAGAGACAGTGTCAAGATCTTAGCCCATCCTTATGGTTGCTCTCAGCTTGGAGATGATTTAAAGACCACCAGAAAACTCTTAGCTGCCTTAGTCCATAATCCGAATGCCGGCGGTGTTCTGATCGTCGGGCTAGGATGCGAAAACAACAGGATGAACGACTTCTTAACCGAAGTTGGCAAAGTCGATGAAGAAAGAGTCCGTCATTTCTCCTGCCAGGAAGTCGAAGATGAAGTCAAGTACGGCGTCAAGCAGTGCGAAGAAATCTATGCGGTTATGAGCAAAGATAAACGCACACCTCTTCCTCTTTCTTATCTCCGTTTAGGTCTTAAGTGCGGTGGCTCGGATGGTTTCTCCGGTCTTACCGCTAACCCGCTGGTCGGACTTGTTTCCGATGTTGTCGGAGCAAGCGGAGGAAAAGTCTGTCTGACCGAGGTTCCGGAGATGTTCGGAGCGGAGCAGATGCTGATGAACCGCGCTAAAGACGAAGCGACCTTTGAAAAGATCGTCGCTCTCATCAATAACTTCAAAGCCTACTATGCCAGAAACAACCAGCCTTGCTACGAGAATCCTTCGCCGGGAAATAAGGATGGCGGTATCACGACCTTGGAAGAAAAATCCAATGGCTGTGTCTTAAAAGGCGGAGCTCTGGAGATCGAGGATGTTCTCGATGTCGGAGATCGGGTTAAGGCGAATAACCTAAGCCTTGTCAACGGCCCAGGTAATGACCTTGTCGCCTGCACCAATTTAGCCGCTGCCGGATGCAATGTCATCTTCTTTACGACCGGTAGAGGTACGCCGTTCGGAACTCTGGTTCCGACGATCAAGGTTGCGACAAATCACCGTGTCGCTACCCATAAAGCGGATTGGATCGACTTTGATGGCGGACGTTGCTTGGATGAAAATCCGCTCAAGGTGAGAGATGACTTATTGGATAAACTCCTTGCCGTTGCTAGCGGTGAGAAGGTCAAAGCGGAAAAATCGTCGATGGGGCTTATCGCTCTGTTTAAGACAGGTGTAACATTATAAAGAGGACATGTCTATGAAAGAATTTTTAGGAGATGACTTCCTTCTCGACAACGAAGTCGGTAAGAGACTGTATGAGAAGTATGCGAAGAACATGCCGATTTTCGATTTCCACTGCCATTTGATTCCGGAGCAGATCGCGGACGATTATCATTTTCCCTCGATCACCGAAGCTTGGCTTGGTGCTAACGGTTATGGCGATCACTACAAGTGGAGACTTCTCCGTGAATACGGTGTTCCGGAAGAGTACATCACTGGTAAGAAGAGCGACTGGGAGAGATTTGAAAAGTATGCCGAGGTTATCCCCTATATGGTCGGTAACCCGGTCTATGAGTGGACTCATCTCGAACTGAAAGAGTATTTCGGTATCACGAAGCCTCTTACGCCGGCTAGTGCTAGAGAGATCTATGACGAAGCCAACGAAAAGCTCAAGACTCTTTCGGCTCGTAAGATGATGGAGAAGTTCAACGTCAAGACCGTCTTCACCACCGATGATCCGATCGATGATCTTCACTATCATGAGATCATGGCAAAAGATCCGACTCTGAAGACCAGAGTGGTTCCTGCCTGGAGACCGGATAAGGCGATCAATGTCGAAAGAGATACCTTTATCCCGTGGGTCAGGAAGTTAAGTGAAGTCACTCAGAAAGACCTCAAGGACCTCAAGTCCTTCTTAGAAGCCATCGATGAGAGACTCGCTTTCTTCGTCGACCATGGTTGTTGCGCTTCGGACCATGCTTTGGATGTTGTTCACTATAAGAAAGCTACCTATGAAGAAGCCAACAAGGTCTATAAGAAAGGCTTGAAGGGCGAAGCGATTTCCGAGGAGGAACAGGATATCTACAAAGGATATCTTCTTGTCCATCTCGGGAAACAGTATCACAAGTACAATATGGTTCAGGAATACCATATCGGTGCTTTACGCAATAACTCGAGACGCAACTATGCAAGAATGGGTGCGGATACCGGTTACGATGCGGTTGAAGATAAGGAGATTGCCGAGAAGCTTTCTGCCTTACTCGATGAACTCGATTCGACCGATGAGCTTCCGAAGACGATCCTGTTCACGCTCAACGAGAAGGACTATGTCGTCTTAGCTACGTTGAAGAACTGCTTCCAGGGTGGTATCAAGGGCAAGATTCAGCTCGGTACCGCTTGGTGGTTCAACGATTGCTATGACGGTATGGATGTCCAGTTCAAGAGACTTGCCGACGATGGCCTTCTCTCCTGCTTCGTCGGTATGCTCACCGATTCCCGTTCCTTCCTCTCTTATCCGCGTCATGATTACTTCCGCAGAGAGCTCTGCAACTTCCTCGGTCATCTTGTCGAAGAAGGTAGATACCCCGATGATGAAAAGACTCTTGGTAAGATCGTTCAGGATATTTCCTACAACAACGCTGTCGCTTACTTCAAACGTTGATCGAAGAAGAAAAAGAAGTCGGGAATCGCTCCCGACTTCTTTTACTACATTTCTAAGTTTTCCCTCAGCTCCTGAATAGCTTTCCGATATCGCTCCGGAAGAAGAGAACGAGGTTGGTTCTTGACCCAGCTCACTCTTCCTTCTCTTAAAGGATATTCTTCAAAGCGAGCGGTTCTTGTTCTATCGACATCGCTCCAATCGTGGAAACCTAAGGGAGAGATATGATCTTGATAGGTGCAGTTAGCAAAGACGGCTTTTCCATAGTCTCGCCAAGGTCTGGCAAGATAGACACTTCCTCTTTCCGCTCCTTCTTTTTCAAAGGAACAGGAGAAGAAGAGATAACCGAAATCATCCTTGAGAGAGTGGGAAGGAGCGGCAACATAGGATTCTTTTCTACCATCGTTCAAAGAGACTAAGCGATTCTGATAGAAGATGGCTCTTCCGGCTCCGAAGATGAAGTCGACGGTTCCCTTGATGGTGGTATTGACATAATAGTTGGTGCAATTACCTTCATGGTAACGTTCTTCTTCGGGGATAAAATCAAGATAACGTGTCGATAAGTCATCCGGTAAAGGACCGGAGAAGAGAGTATCCTGGGTCGAATCGAATTCTCCTCCTAAGAAGAGGTTATCGTCTCCGTAGACGGCTAAAGCGACTTCCTGTCCTCTGTGGATAGGATCCAGAGAGATATTCCTCACATGAAGGTTTTCGAAGATGTTGTGGGATCCGGTGACTTTCAGGGTAGCTGTCTTCCAGGTGGTGAGTTCTTTTCCTTCGGCGTCTAATTGCTTGGCATAGAGATCATCTTCCAGATAACCATCCTCAAAGACGATATCGAAGTAGTCATAAGGGAAAGAGAAGTGAAGCTTCTCGTTCTCCTTATTATGAATAAGGATAATAAAAGGAGAAGAAGGATTCTTCTCTCTTAACTCTTTCGCTAACGGAAGCAGTTCACTCACCTTCTCGATTTCATACGTCTCTGCTTTTTCAAAGTCGTGCTTGTTGATCATTTCTTTTTTCTCTTTTACTTTCCGTAGATTAAAAATGTTTTATCGCAAAAAGGAGGATAAAGCAACATGTCCTTAGCTGTAGGTGTCCGCGCTCATGATCTTTCGGAAAAGAGAACGCCGGAAGAATTAGCCGAGGTCGTTTCTTCTTATGGTTTCCATCATATCCAGCTCGTCTTCAAGAAGGCTCTGAAGGATCCTTGTTATGAGGAAGGATATGTTTTAAGAGTTGAGAAAGCCCTGGAGGATAAAGAAATCGATGTCACGATGTTAGGTGCCTATTTCAATCCGGTCCATTCAAATCCGAAAGTAGTAGAGGATGGCATTGCTAACTTCAAACATAATCTCGATATCGCAAAATATTTCAATCATCCTTATGTCGGTAGTGAGACCGGCTCTTATAACGATTCCCCGTGGACCTACAATCCCAAGAACCAAACCGAGGAAGGGTATCAGCAGACCAAGAAAGTCTTCGTGGAACTGAAAGACTATGCCGAAAGAGTCGGCGAGAAGATGGCGATTGAATCCGCTTGGGGTCATGTCATCTACTGTTATCAGCAACAGGCTAGACTTTTACAGGAACTCAATTCGGATAATGTGTTTGCCACGGTTGATCTCTATAACCTTTTATATGAAGGAAACTTCGAAAAGAGAGATGAGATTTTCGAAGGTGCTTTGAAGACCTTAGGAAACAAAGTGAAGATCCTTCATATCAAGGATGCGGATATCATCGAAGGAAAATTGGTTCAGTTGGCACCGGGAGAAGGGAAGTTCCATTATCCCTTCATGATCTTGTGTGCAAGAAGATACTGCCCTGAGGCAACTTTGGTGTTCGAAGGGGTCAAAGCAGACAAAATACAAGAGGCGAAAGAGGTTATCAAAAGAGCCCTTGAAGAAGCGTAAAAAGCACGTAAATTTGTGATACGAAAACAAGAAGTCAAGAAATTTTTATAAAATATTTTCCTGACTTTTTCCCATACTTATCGACTTTTTCAAAATCTTGTATACAAGCCAACTTGTATTTTTAAAAATTATGCTATAATGAGTGCAAGCGGTTACATGTATACAAGCTTAAAGGGCCATGAGTAAACAGACTTATCGAATCGTTGATTTAGCGCTCTTCACCTTGATTGCAGCAATCGTCGAAGCGGTGAACACTTACGCCTTCGTTCACTTCAAAGTGACTATCTACTCCATCTCCTTATCTCTCTGCCTCGGCTTGATTGCTCTGTTCCGCTGGAATGCTTACGGGTTGATCGTAGCCCCGATTGCCGGGATCGTCTCAGTCGTAGTGAGGACAACGCTGAACGGTCAGAGTGCAACGACTGGTCTATGGTTAGCGATGAGCATCGGGAATCTCGGAATCGGGACTTCGCTTCTCTACTTCCTCAACGGAAAGAAAGAGGAAGTGAGGAACACGCCCTGGAAAATGGTTCTCTACTATGTGACCGGATTCCTGAGTGCCGAAGTGCTTCGCTCTATCTGTCAGTTAGGAAGCGGAGTGAACTTCTTAACGGTGATGCTTACCTACTTCGCCTACGATCTTCTCAATCTCGCTTTCGGAGGTCTGGTATTCTTCATCGCCTGCAGGCAGCAGAACTTAGTTGTCGATATGAACGAATATCTCCGTAAACTCCATGCTCCGACGATGCAAGAGCTCAAAGAAGAAAGCAACTACACCGTAGAGGAGTTAGCTGAGGCAGATGAGGTAAACGATGCCGCTCTCTTAGACGGCGGGACCCTCTCTGACAAGGACTTAGCCAAGATGGAAGCGGACCGGAGAAAATTCGAAGGTCGTCAAACCGAATTCGATAAAGAAAATGAGCAACTCGCTTCTTCTGTTAAGAGAAGCAAAACCACAAAGGAGGCCTTATCCAAATGAGCGTTCGTTCCTTACCTAAAGCCACCGAAGAAGACGTACAGCGCTTGGAGCGTGGCTACTGGAAAGAAAAATTCCACGATATCGGCCGCGATTGGCGTTTATACCTGCTATTCTTACCTCTCTTCTTCTTCCTCGTCTGCTGGAAATACTTCCCGATCGCCTCGATGGTCGTCTCCTTCAAGGACTATAAAGCCGATGCGAGTTTCGGCGGCGGTACCTTCACTTCTAACTTCATCGGTTTCAACTCTTTCTTGTATCTCTTCAACTTACCTGCCTTCTGGAACGCCTTCCGTAACTCCTTCATGCTCTCCTTCTACGGATTGCTCTTCGGCTTCCCATTCCCGATTATCCTCGCACTTGCTTTCTCTGAAATCCGTCTGAAAGGTTATCGAGCGGTCAGCCAGGTCTTATGCTACCTTCCGAAATTCATCTCCCTCGTCGTCATGACTTCCATCTTAGGCTTGCTCTTCCAGACTTCTAACCCTAATACCGGATTGCCGGCAGGACCATTAGCGAAGATCTTCGAAGCAATGGGTCAAAGAGACTTACTCTCCAATCCTAGAGCCTTTAGATCCTTATATACGGTCTCCGGAATCTGGACCGATGCCGGTTATGGTTCGATCGTCTACTTCGCTGCTATCTTAGGTATCTCCCCGACAAACTATGAAGCTGCAAGAATTGATGGCGCTAGCAAGATGCAGCAGATGCGTTATGTCACTATCCCCGGTATGGCTCCTACCCTCATCATCATGCTCATCCTCAAGATGGGTCAGCTTCTTACCGTCGGTTATGAAAAGGTCTACCTTATGCAGGGTCTTGGTACCGGTGGTGCCACCTGGGAAACTTCACAGACCATCTCCACTTACGTCATCAATGTCGTTATGACGAACTCTCAGATCAACCAAGGTATCGGTGCCGCAGCCGATATGTTCAACTCGCTTCTCAGTATGCTCCTCGTCTTAGGTTCCAACAAGATTGCTAAGAAAGTCAGCAATACTTCGCTCTTCTAAGGAGAAACGGAAAATGGCAACAGCAACAAAAACTCTGGCCCGTGCTCCTAAAAGAAACGGGAAAACTAAACTGGAAGGCTCCGAAATCGCCTTCAAAATCTTCTCTTATCTCTTCGTCACTATCTTTGCCTTGATGTGTCTTTATCCTCTGATCTTCGTCTTCTCCTGTGCCGTCAGCGATGGTCAGGCGGTTCTCGATGGCCGTATCACCTTCTTAGCCGTCGGCTGGCAGTGGATTGCTTTCCGTAACGTCATCATGTCGAAGACGTTCTGGATCGCTTACGCCAACACCTTCTTCGTTACTCTCTTCGGTACGATCTACTGCATGGGTCTTTCGATCTTAGGTGCTTACGCTTTATCGAAGAAGAGACTCGTTGGTCATGACTTATTCAACTTCCTTCTGATCTTCACTATGTGGTTCTCCGCCGGTGTTGTCCCGATGCATCTCAACTATCAGTCCACCTGGGTCGTCTTATCGAAGATGGGCTTCACCGATCAGAAATGGCTCATCGTTCTCGCGATGGGTATGTCCGCCTTCAACGTCATCTTACTTAGAAACGCCTTCGATTCTGTCCCGATCGAAATTGAGGAAGCCGCTCAGGTCGATGGCGCCAATGACTTCCAGATCATGTCGAAGATCTACGTTCCGATGAGCAAAGCTACGGTCGCTACCGTCGCACTCTTCTACGGCATCTCCCGCTGGAACGGTTACTTCTGGGCGATGCAGGAAGTCTCCAACGTCTACGATCAGCCGTTACAGGTCGTCATCAAGACCAATATCGATGTCATCAATGAAACCATCTCCGATACGGGTCTTACGTTAAATGCCGACGGCATTGCTCCGCAATCCGAAATCTACGCGATGATTGTCTGTGCGATTATTCCGATTCTCATCATCTATCCCTTCATTCAGAAGTACTTCGCAGCGGGTGTCAACCTCGGTGGTGTCAAGGAATAAACCTTCACCTTGGGTATGTATGTAAATGCCCAGTAGTCCTCACGGGCATTTATATAGAAGTGTTGTGTTGTAAAAAGGAATTTAGAAAGGAGAAAAACATTCATGAATTCCAAAAAATTACTCACTTCGTTAGTCGCTCTTGCTTCCATCGTTACGTTAGCTAGCTGCCAGAAGACCCCGGCTTCGTCCGAGTCCTCTAAGCCGTCTACTCCGGCTGCTTCCGATTCCGGTTCTTCCGCTTCTTCGTCTGTGAAGACCTATACTCCGGTCGATCTTCCGGATGGCGATGGTTCTACTCTTGAAATGTCCGTCACCTACAAGGATAACGCGACCCGTATGAGATTCGTCTCGGGTTCAGGTGCCTTGAAGTCCGCGACCACCTATTCCGATCCGAAGGGCAACAGCTACGAAGCTGGTGACTTCAAACCGGCTTGGAAGGCTATGCAGGAACGTCTTGACTTCACCATCGATGATCAGACTCCGACGCAGGAACAGGATATCAACAAGAACTTCTCTGCTCAGGTCACTAACGGCTTCAAGTCCAACGGCAAGACCCTCAACATCGTTCAGGGTGATTCTTCGCAGATCATTTCCGAAGGCACTACTAACAACACCATCGTCGATCTCTCCAAATATTTAGGCAATATGCCGCACTTCCTCAAGTTCCTCAACGATAACCCAGTTGTCAAGGCTACTATTTCCGATGCAAACGGCCACATCTACTATGCTCCGTACTTCGATGGTTATGACGATCTTGAACGTATGCTGATCCTCCGTCAGGATTGGGTCGAGAAACTTCTCGATGGTGATACTCTTCCGACCACTCTCGATACCGGTAAGTCTCTTCTTTCTAAGGCTTACACTCCGTTCATGCCGGAAAGCCTCGATAAGAAGATCGATATCGTTGACGGCAATGCTAAGGGCTCTGTCACCAAGAAGTATTCCGGTGGCTCCCTCATCAAGAAGATGAACGATCTTTCTGCTCTCAACGGTTCCACTGCGGTCAAGGCTTTACGTGATTGGATCGATGCCACTTATAAGAAAGCCGATGGCACTCCGTTCTATGGCACCAAGAGAAGTGAACTCTTCATCGGCGGCAAGGCTGCTTACGATGTCGATGAGTTAGTCGCTCTCTTCCGTTGCGTCTATCTCAACCCTGGCTATCTCTCCGGCAAGGCCGATAACACTCTCATCCCGTTCTTCCCTCGTTCCAACCAGACCGATCGTAACGCCGATTTATGGAGATTCGCTCAGGCTTTCGGTGTCCGCGGTGTCGAATCCCGCAATGGCTACCTCTTTGTCGGTAGCGATGGAAAGCTTCATGATTGCCGTGATACCGATGAGTTCATCAATGCGGTCGAAAAGCTTCATCAGATGTATTCCGAAGGCTTAATCGCTCAAAACTTCGATACGCAGTCCGGCTTAAGCCTCACCAAGGATGGCGGTGATGCCCGTGATCTTTACAACAAGAACTTAGGCTTCGCTATCTACGATTACAACCAGACTACTGTCGCTTATAACGATAAGTATAAGGGCGGACAGGAGGGATTCCTCATTGTTCCGACCGTTCCGGCGGTTGCTTCCTTCGATGGTGGTAACACTTATATCCACTATTCCGAATCCTGGAGATCCGTCAAGACTCAGGGATGGTGCATCACATCCGCTACGGAGAAGGATAAGAAGGTTCTTTCGAAGGCTCTCGAACTCTTCGATTACCTCTATTCCGAGGAAGGCAATGAACTGATGTCCTATGGCCCGAAGGAATATGGTTACCTTGCCATGGATGGTGATGCCGTCAAGAAGATCGACTATCAGGGTAAGAAGGTTCCGCAGCTCTCCGATGCGACCAAGGCTCAGTTAGCCAATAAGGATATCGGCAACTCTAACTACACCAACTACTATCGTTACTTCGTCGGTGCGACTTATCCGGTCGGCTATGTCAAGGAACAGGGTATGGAATACCAGACGGTTTCCGCTAAGGCTATCCCGGCCTTCGATCAGGTCAACAAGGCTATCGAACTCGGTGTCTTACAGCACGTCAACCATAAGAAGGATAACGCCAACCATCTCTATGACATCGTTCCGACTACCTTACCGTTCAACACTTCTGAACAGAACACCATCTCCAAGACCTACACCGATCTCAACACCGTCTTCACGATGGATAAGAAGTCCGAGAACGTCATCGAGGACCTCATCAAGGGTGGCTTCGGCACTTATATGAACTTCGACTTCTCCAAGGCCAACTTCAAGACTACGGTCGATACTTCCTTAAAGCTTTCCTCTTATCTCACCTATTGCAACACCGCTTACGATAGATTCAAGACTCTTTGGTAATCCGAATCTGTTGAAGATGTTCCTAAGGGCGGGCAATACCGCCCTTAGGGTTTATTAAAAGGGGAGACATCATGAATAAAACGAATTCCTTCCTTACGAAAGCAAAGTCCTTCCTCAAGAAGGGGACGGGCATCTACCTGATTGTCGCTTTTGCTTTGATGGGTATCTACGCTTTGGTTATGGCGACACCTTGTGCTGCTCTTCTGCAATATGAGGATACCATTCATTTTTATGATGCCATCGAACCTTATAACGACGGAATTCTCTACTTCGCTTTGGCGGGGCTCTTCCTCGCTCTGAATTACGCCGTTTTCCGTAATCACCAAAGAAAAGTCTATTATCTTTCGAACTTCATCTACTTCGGTGTCGCTTTAGCTTTCCTTATCGCCAGCATCGTCTACCTCTTCGTTGCGGTTAGCTTCTATCAGGCTCAGTATGCGACACTTGCTTTCTCTGATATCAACGCTTATTTCACAAAGATGGGTCTTGAAGTCAGTGTCAATCCGGACACGCCGGTCTTCGCTTTCGGTTATATCATCGCCGTTCTTCTCCTCCTCGGCTTTGTCGCTTTACTTCTCGTCCTCCTCGATAGCATTAAGGAGAGACTTGCCTACGAACAGAGAAGAAAATCTGGTGTCTCGTCTCAGATTCAGGAGGCTAAATAAGATGGCAGAAGAAAACAAACCTCAGAGCATCAAACAGAACCGTTTATCCAGATTCTTCTATCCGAAGGGGATCAACGTCGAGATGATGCGTTACCAGAGCAACAAGCTCTGCTATTCGCTCTCGTTAGCTAGTATTCTCTCCTTAGTCGTCGGCTTCTGCTGCTTATACTCGGGAACCAAAATCTCCGGTGCCGGTAGCACTTTCTCCCTCTTCGGCAGTGACAACATCGGTGTCTGGATGGGTGTCGATATTCTGATCAACATCCTCTCGATGCTTTTCCTCCTTTATATTTCGATTAGAGTCAATGCCTATGATGTCAAATGCGGCTATGCCTTGATGGGTTTCGGTGTCTTTGCTATCCTTAAGATCTTCCTTTATCCTTTCTCGCTTTTCCAGGCGGGACTGATGTCTCATTCTATCCTGATCTGTATGATTCTCTTCTATCTCCTCTCCGGTGTCTTAGAGCTTTTTGCAGGAGCGGCTACCATAAGCCGTGGAAAAGCTCTTATTGCATTCTTAAAAGAAACCCATGCGATCGATCTGAAGTCGGATGAAAAGGCAGGTAAGAGATAAAATGGCAAACCTCAAACTCGATCATCTCAAGAAGATCTACGAAGACGATGGCCGTAAGGTCTTAGCCGTCAAAGATTTCAACATGGAAATCAAGGACGGCGAGTTCATCGTCCTGGTCGGTCCTAGCGGTTGTGGTAAATCCACCACCTTACGTATGATTGCCGGTCTAGAAGATATTTCCGAAGGTCGTCTTTTTATCGACGGCGAAGATGTCACCACCAAAGCTCCGAAAGACCGCAACATTGCGATGGTCTTCCAGAACTATGCTCTTTATGCGAATATGACGATTTACGAAAATATGGCTTTCTCCCTGACTCTCCGCAAGGAAGATCCGGAAGAGATCCATAAGAAGGTTATGAAAGCAGCGGCGATCTTAGGCTTAACCGATCAGCTCAATAAGAAACCGAAAGAGCTCTCCGGCGGTCAAAGACAGCGTGTTGCTATGGGTCGAGCCATCGTCCGTGATCCGAAGGTCTTCCTCTTTGATGAACCTCTTAGTAACCTTGATGCGAAGCTCCGTTCTTCGATGAGACGTGAAATCAAGCTTCTCCATCATAACCTTGGGGCGACGATGATTTATGTCACTCACGATCAGACCGAAGCTTTGACGCTTGCGGATCGTATCGTTGTCATGTCGATGGGTAAGGTTCAGCAGATCGGTACGCCTTATGAAGTTTATCATGATCCGGCGAATGCTTTCGTCGGTTACTTCATCGGTAACCCGTCGATGAACTTCTTCGATGGCCGTATCGAAAACGGCGATTTCAGAGGTCCGAAGGATCTTATTTATCCTCTTGAGGAAGAGCAGAAGAAGATCGTTTCTTCCTATGAAGGAAAACCGATATTGATGGCAATCCGTCCGGAGAACATTGAAATCGGTGGGGATCTTGATTATTCCGTCGATCTAGTGGAGCACTTAGGTCAGTACTCCTTGATCCATGGTAAGCTAGGTGGCTATTCGACTGTCATCAAGGCAAGAGGCTGGCATAACTTCAAGGAAGGCGAAACGATCAAAGTCGCTCTCCGCAAAGACAAGGTCTGCTTCTTCGATTTAGCCGATGGCCATAGAATCCGGGGGTAACTACTTATGTTCAACAAGAAAAAGAAACAGGAAGCCGTCATCCCGGAAGTCGAAGCCCAGCAGGGCTTAGGGTTCCGTTCCGATGCCGATGTCGCCATCAACGCCAAAGCGTTAAACCGGGGAAATGAAAACGAAGACGAAGCTACCTTGAGCGATGCGATGGGACAGAATCCCTTCAAGCTTGGATTGCTCCGCAACTTCATCAAGCTTAAGAACCATATCGCGATTGTTCCGCTTATCAGTGCCATTCTGACACTTGTCATTCTCAACTTCACCATCTTCATCCATGTCGATGCCTTGGTTCTTCTTCGCAACGATTCCTTCAACGCCTTCAAGTTCTTCGTCAATGTCATCGATTCGCTTCTGATCGTCATGTGCTATCTCCGTGTCTATAGCCGTAAGGCGACGAAGAAGCAGAAGATCATCTTCTCCGTTCTCTTCTATGTTCTGATCGCTTTATCTTTCTATCTGGATATCGATTATCTTACCGATATCCATGTCGAACTCAATCTTGCCAATAACACCAACCGTATCACCGATAACGACAAGAACTCCATCGCCAATTCCTATCATTGGTATTTCGTCCATGTCATCTTCTTAGGCATCACCACAGTCTTAGCTGCTTTAGAGCCTGTCTTACAGCCGTTTACCAAGAAGATCCATATCCGTATCAAGAAGGCTTCGATGAAAGAAGAAGCGAAGTAACTTATCCAAAATTATGAGCAACAAAGATCCGATAACGGAGCAAGAGCGAAAGGATTTCAAGGAGAAAAAAGGCGTTTTCAGCGATAGTAACGCCTATAACGAAGGAAAGAAACAGCTCGCCTGGTATAACCGCATCCCCTTCTGGGTCAAGGCAGTCATCATCAAGTACTGGTTCTTCGGTCTTAACTACTTCCTTTTCGAAATGGGCTTAGGTTATCTCCTCAACGATATGACCGCCTATAGCGCTTGGCTGCTTATTCTGATCGGGTCGTTTGCCCAAGGCATCTTCAACGATGTCCTTGTTTATAACATCCTCGATGCCTGGGAGAATGTTCCCGGGGAAGCGAAGAACTGGGAGTTCTTTAAAAGCAAGAAACTCTATTCTCTTTTCATCAATGTCGCCTATGGCTTACTCTGGGGCTTTCTCACCTATTATCTCTGCGGCATTATCGCTACGGCAATCCAGAGCCAGTGGGCCGAAAGCTACTTCTTCCAGGAACCTCTCTCGTTTGCTGTCATCGGCTTTCTCATTGATGGGGTGTTTGTTCTATTCAAAGATAGTATTGTCTATCTGATCCAAAGGAGGAGGGCATAGTCAATCATGAAATTCACCGTCCGCAATCTTACCCCGGTCTCCATCACCTTCGAACTGGAGAATCAGGAAATCTATCAGGTCAAGGATCCTTTTGACGTTCTCCTCAACGGCAAAAAGGTTCTTACCACGACCCATAACGTCTTCTCGCTCTTTGATTTGAAAGACGATGAAGACTATGTCGTCACCATCGGCTCTGACTCCTATTCTTTCCATACGCCGAAAGCTTCCTATATTCTCCATGTGAAGGATTTCCTCAGGGGTTTTAAGGGAGAAGATCAGACATTACCTATCCAGACGGCGATTTCCTATACCCCGAGAAATGGTCTCCTTGTCTTTGAGGAAGGCGAGTATCCTGTGACCTCCTTATTCTTCCATTCGCAGATGACGGTTTATCTTAAGAAAGGTGCCGTTATCAAAGGAAACCCGGATGTCTCGGCGTATCCTTTGATGCCGGGAGAGATTCCTTCGACCCATGACGAAAAGCCTTATGAGCTTCAGCCTTGGGAAGGAAATCCTTTTGAATCGAAAACTTCTCTGATCAATGTGATCGGTTGTGAAGATGTGGCTTTTACCGGAGAAGGTGTTCTGGATGGTCAGGCCCAGCTTTCTTCTTTCTGGATCGACGTGAAGAAGCTTCCCTACGGTCGTCCTCGGATGATCTTCGTCGAACATTCGGACCATGTCACTTTTAACGGAATCACCGTCAAGAATTCTCCGGCCTGGACGATTCATCCTTATTTCAGTGACAATCTCGGTTTCTACGATATGGATATCCTCAATCCGAAAGATGCCCCGAATACCGACGGTATCGATCCGGAATGCTGCGATAATATTCAGATACTGGGAATCCGTTTCTCGGTCGGGGATGACTGTATCGCCTTAAAAAGCGGTAAGATCCAGATCGGAAAGACGTTCCATAAACCTCTTTCCCATTGTCTTATCCGCAACTGCTTCATGAACGAAGGCCATGGTGCTGTCGTTTTAGGAAGCGAAGCGGGAGCCGGCATTAAAGATCTCACGGTCGAAAGATGCTATTTCAAGCACACGGACCGTGGCTTACGCATCAAGTCAAGACGTGGTAGAGGAAAAGATTCTATCCTCGATAATGTCGTTTTCAGGGATATTAGGATGGATAATGTCCTCACTCCTTTAGTCATCAATATGTTCTATTTCTGCGATCCGGATGGAAAGAGCGAATACGTCCAGACAAAGTCTCCTCTTCCGGTCGATGAAAGAACGCCTTATCTAGGTCATTTCACTTTTGAAAGAATCGTCGCGACGGACTGTGAAGTCGCGTTAGGATTTTTCTATGGTTTACCGGAGCAGAAGATCGCTTCGATCACGATCAAGGATTCGACCTTCACGGTCAAGAAGAACGCCAGAGGCGGAATGCCGGCGATGCTCTGCGATCTTTCCCCGATGGCACAGAGAGGATTCCTCTTCTGCCATGTCGGAGAAGTGACCCTGGACCATGTCTCGGCAACCGGTTATATCGGAGAGGAAGTGGAGCTTAAGGATGTCTCCACGTATCATTGCTTATGAGCGAAAGCATTCTCATTTCTCTTCCCAGCGCAAGTTTAAGCCCGCTTTTAAGCAAAGCTCTCTCAAAGCTTTTTGAAGGGAGAGAGAAACTCACTCCCATCCAAGAGGATGTCTATCTTCTGGAATTATCGGGAAGAGGCGATGTTCCGGTCTTCAAAGCGAGTTTTCCGGCATTGAAAGAAGAGATATCTCCTTCTCTGAAAGCGTTGTTCCTTCCTCTTTACGATCCCCATCGTTATCTACCCTACCTTTCGAAAGTAGAACCCGGTCAGTTGGAATCCCTTTTCTTCCTTGCCAGCAAACATCCTGAAATCTATCAGGAATCATTTCCGCTTCTCGAAGGCTTTGATGATGATATGCTAGAGACCGTCGAAGCTTACTTAGAGAATTCCTCCTCTCCTCTTTTTGCTTCCTATTCTCTTTATGTCCATCGCAATACCGTCACCTATCGCATGAAGACCTTCGAAGAGAGAACCGGATTCGTCCTGGAGGATTTCTCCAGCCAGATGTTCTTAGATTGTCTGATCCATCAGTATTTTGATAACAAACAGGAGATTGAATAACCATGAAAAAGTTTGAAGTCCTAAGCCGATTAGTCGAATCCGGTGTCGTTGCGGTTATCCGCGCTGACTCCGTGGAAAAAGCGGTCAGACTCGGAAAAGCTGCCGCGGAAGGCGGTATTGTCGGTCTTGAGATCACCTTCACCGTTCCGGGTGCCGAGGAAGTCATCGAGACTCTCAACAAGGAGAAAGATGCTCCCTATATTGTCGGTGCCGGTACGGTCTTAGATGCCCCGACTGCCAGAACCGCTATTTTGAAGGGTGCTCACTTCATCGTCTCTCCTTCTTTCGATAAAGAAGTTGCCGAGACCTGCAACCTTTATCAGGTCCCTTACTTCCCGGGTTGCATGACCCCGAGAGAAGTCGTCGATGCTTTGAAAGCCGGAGCCGATATCATCAAGATCTTCCCTGGCTCGGCCGTCGGTCCTAGCTATTTCAAAACGTTGCATGGACCTTTCCCGCAGGCGAACCTTTTACCTTCGGGCGGTGTCGATCTCGACAACGTCAAGGATTGGATCAAGAACGGTGCAATCGCTGTCTCGGCCGGTTCTTCTTTAACCGCTCCGGCAAAGACCGGTGATTATGAGAAGGTGACGGAGATTGCTAAGGCGTTTGTCGAAGAAGTGAAAAAAGCCAGAGCCTGATTTAGGTTATAATGGAAAAAAAACGAGGAGGAATCCTCGGGAAATGAGGCACTTATGACGAAAGATATTCTGCGGATCTATCAGGAGATATCAAACGATATCATCACCCTAAGACTTACTCCGGGAGAGAAACTCGGAGAAGTGGATTTTTCCAAGAAATATAATGTCTCCCGCACGCCAATCCGTGATGTCTTCAAGTGCCTTGAGTACGATAGACTTCTTATCATCCGTTCTCAGTCCGGCTCCTTTGTCACCCAGATCGACCTCAGCGATATCCAGGATCAGATGTATATCCGCTCCGCTTTAGAGTATCATGTCCTGATGGAGCTGATGGGAAAACTCAAGGAAGAGGATTTCGAAACGCTAGACGATTATCTTGAGCAGATGAAACATCTCTGTGAGACCGAACCTGCCAAACAGGATATCCCCTTTGCCACCAATCTCTTCGATCTGGATAACTCCTTCCATAGCTATATCTATGGAAAAGCAGGACATCGGACCGCGTTACAGTCTCTCAACAGAGAGTCCCCGGTCTTCCAGCGTTACCGTTTCTTGACGTTCTTACGTGATGATAGAGAGCTTCTTCACTTCTATCAGACCCATGTTGCTATCGTAAGGGTCCTGAAGGATCAGGATCTGATGGCTCTTGACCGTGTCGTCCACGATCATAACTACTCGGGTGCCATCGGCTTAGACAAAGTCATTGCCAAGCATCCGGATTACTTTGTACAAAGAGGAGGAAAATAACCTATGGAAATGACGATCCGTGACTATTCGTCGAAAGAAGATTTCGCCCATTATGATACCGCAAGACTGAGAAAAGAATATCTCATCGAGAAAGTCTTCGCGGTCGATGATATTTCTCTTACCTATTCCTATATCGACCGTATTATCGTCGGTGGTACGATTCCGGTGAAAAAGGAAGTTATCTTAGGAACCGCCCCGGAACTGAGAGCGGAGCATTTCCTGGATAGACGGGAATTAGGAATCATCAACATCGGAGAGACCGGGAAAGTCACCTGCGACGGTGTCTCTTATACCTTAAAGCATTGGGAATGCTTATATGTCTCAAGAGGTACCAAAGAAGTGAGATTCTCTTCTTTGGATCCTCTTCATCCGGCGATGTTCTATCTTGCTTCTTCTCCGGCTCATAAAGAGTATCCGACGACCTTCATCTCCTTTGAAAACGCCGATCACCGTCATTTAGGAACCCAGGAAGAATGCAATGTCCGCACTATCAACCGTTTCATCATTCCGGAGAAAGTGAAGACCTGTCAGCTTTCGATGGGACTCACCCATCTCGAACCCGGTTCCATCTGGAATACGATGCCTTGCCATACCCACGAGAGAAGGATGGAGGTCTATCTCTATTTCGATATCGATCCGAAAGAGGCGGTCTTCCACTTCATGGGCCCCAAGGATCAGACAAGACATATCATGGTTCATAACAACCAAGCCATCATCTCTCCTTCCTGGTCGATCCACGCCGGCTGCGGCACCAAGAACTACACCTTCATCTGGGCGATGTGCGGGGAGAACCAGGATTTCGATGATATGGATAACATCGAGACGAAGGATCTGCTCTAATTCAAACGGAAAGAAGACAACCAAACTTTAAGTAGAGAAACCGCGGTCACAAGGCTGCGGTTTTTCTTTGTATGATGGGCATGCCATTGCTCTAGGGTGAAAGTCCCAATAGGCGTAGTTGTCGACGAACTAGATAGCGACTCACAAAGCGTAGACCGGTG
>ONBI01000022.1 GCA_900316035.1 uncultured Eubacteriales bacterium | reverse complement strand
TGACTTCTTCCTACGATCCGGATCCCTCGAAGCAGCAGCCTGGTATGGATCCGCTTTTCGATACCATCATCAAGACGATTCCGGCTCCGAAAGCCGATGAGACAAAACCTCTTCAGTTCCAGCCTTCGCTTCTCGACTACAACCGTTATGTCGGAAGAATCGGTATCGGAAGAGTTGACCGCGGTTCAATCTCCAATGGCGATTCCTTAACCTGCATCCGTCTCGATGGTTCCACCACGAAGTTCAAGGTCGCAAAGCTTTTTGCCTATAAAGGTCTTGACCGTGTCGAAGTCGATCACGTCGATGCCGGTGATATCTGCGGTATCTCCGGTCTTCCGGATATCATGGTCGGTGAGACCGTCTGCCCGGACGATCATCTTGAAGCTTTACCTCCGCTCCGTATCGATGAACCGACGATGCGTATGACTTTCGCCGCCAATTCCTCTCCGTTCTCTGGTAACGAAGGTACTCAACTCACCGCACAGAAGATTCAGGATAGACTTTATGAGGAATCCCAGAAGGATGTCTCCATGAAGTTCGATATCGATCATACCGATCAGAGTTTCGTGGTCACCGGACGCGGTGAACTTCATCTCTCGGTCCTGATCGAAACCATGAGACGAGAAGGTTTTGAGCTTCAGGTCTCCAAACCTCAGGTCATCACCAAGGTTGTCGACGGTGTCGAATGCGAACCGTTTGAGGATCTGCAGATCGATGTTCCGGATGAATATGCCGGTGCGGTTATGCAGCTTGTCGGTAACCGTTGTGCAGAGACGGTCAACATGATCAGTGAAAACGGTCAGACCCGTCTTAACTACATCATTCCTTCCCGTGGTCTTATCTCCTTCATGAACCAGTTCATGACGGTCACCAAGGGTTATGGCATCATCAACCACTCCTTCCGTGAATTCCGTCCGAAGATCAATAAGGCGATCGGTCAGAGAACCGCCGGTGTTCTGGTCGCTACCGATGAAGGTAAATCGACTGCCTATGCCATCAAGTCCGCGGAGGACCGTGGCACCATGTTCATCGGTCCCGGTGTCGATGTCTATGAAGGTATGATCGTCGGTGAAAACAAGTATCAGAACGATCTTGCCGTCAATGTCACCAAAGCGAAGGCTCTGAACAACGAACGTAACTCCAATAAGGATGTCACCGTTGTTCTGAAGACTCCCCGTAGAATGTCTTTGGAAGACTGCCTTGACTATATCAACACGGATGAGCTTGTCGAGGTCACTCCGAAGTCGATCCGTATGAGAAAGAAGATTCTCAATACGGCCGAACGTAAGAAGTACGAAGCGCATCATCCGGAACTCTTCCAGAAGAACTAATATTAGATAAGTAAAAGAAAACGTCTTCTCTGTCGTCTAGAGGTAACAACACTTCTAGAGCAGGGAAGACGTTTTTTACTTCTGTCTGTTGGTTATCCTTCTTGCGTAAGGTTTCGGAAAGAAGATAGCAAAGGCAAGAGATAAGAAGGCGACGAGGATCAAGGAAAGATAGAAAGCAACTCCGGCATCGGTGAAGGGGTTAGAAATAACGACATAGATTGTCATTCCTAATAAATAGGAAGATAGAACCAAGGTGACGATATCTAACCAGAGGAAGTAGAAGACCGTTTCTAAGGCGGCCAACAGCAATAAAACAATATAGAAAGGGAAGATACCGAAAGAAAACAAAGGGATGTTTCTTAAAGGATCTAAGGTATCGCTGGAACTGGTTGCAAGTCCCGGTTCATTGGATTGCTGTAATAAAAGAATCAGAGCAAGGACAGCTACACAGGAGAGGATACCTTTCACGAAAGAAGCAACCTTTATCTGAGGATAGTCCTGATAGAAATGGCTCTTTACTTCTTTGTAAGCGAGGGAAGGATCTTCTTTACTAGCTTTGGTCTGATACTCTTCTAAATAAGTAGCAGAGGAAAAGGCGGTAGTACTGCCTAAGAGACGGAAGGAATCCTGGAAAAGCTTTTCTAATGCCTTTTTATATTCTTCGTTTTTGTTTTGCATAGCGGAATTATCTTATCGAGGAAAAGTAGGGAAGGCAAGAAGAAGGAATAAGAAGATTTTTCCGAAGGCTTTTATGTAATCGATTACGAGGAAAAGAAATGCAAAAAAGTAGCAGAATTTGACGATAAATGATGTTTGTAAAGACAATCGAAAATGCTGTTTTTTTGCTTCCATCAAGAAAAAAGAAGAAGAAACTTTCGCTTTGAAAATGTAAGCCCTTTAAAGGCTAATTTGGCGATAGCTCTCGGCTTTTTGAAATAAGAAAAAGAAAAGCCACAATCAAAAAACAAGTGAGGATTAACATTTGCTGGTCTTTTAGCGAAAACCAGAAAGCGCAATCGATTTCGAAAAACACGTTGACAAGAAATCCAAACCAAAATAAAATACTTGCGAAATCGATTACGAAACCTCTTACATCCCGGCATAGATATACCATCATGCCTCACGGAGAAGCAAAAGGACAAGGAAACTGAGCGTCCTTGAATCGATGGGAAACCGCTCAGAAGTGATTCAACAGAACAAGGAGGAAAATCAAATGAAACGTAATGTTCTAGGAATCTTAGCTGTCACGAGTCTCTTACTCTTAGCTGGCTGCAACGGCGGTGGTGAAACTTCTACTTCCGATAAAGGTGGATCGAACAAGCCGGATACGCCTGCTACCTCTACCTATAAGGATTATTCTGAGCCGAATCATTCGAAGCCGACTCCGATTGCCACTGATGGTGGAAAGGTTCTCAACATCCGTTGCTGGAACAACGAATTCGAAGGCCGTTTCGAAAACTATTATCCGGGTGCTACAAAAGTCTCTGATAATACCTATACCATTCCTTCCAAGTCCGGAACCGGAACCGTCACTGTCAAGTTCAACATCACTCCGAACGATAACAACGGTTATCAGAACGCTCTCGATGCTGCTCTTTCCAAGAGCAATCCGGCTGCCGATGATAAGGTCGATATGTTCTTAATGGAAGCCGATTATGCTCTTAAGTATGCGAACTCCGATTATTCTCTCGATGTCCACGATTTAGGCCTCACCGATGCTGATCTTTCCGATATGTATGACTACACCAAGGTCATCGCTTCCGATACTCGTCCTGGCATGAACAAAGCCTTAAAGGGTGTCTCTTGGCAGGCTGCTCCGGGCCTTTATGCTTATCGTAACGATATCGCTAAGCAGTTATGGACAGACTATCCGGCAGATCCGGAAGCAAACGATACCGCTGCGGAAAAAGCGCGGAAGACCAAGGCTCAGTCTGACTTCGTCCAGGCTAAGTTAGCGGATTGGACTAAGTTCGATGCCGTTGCTGCGGAAGCTAAGGCCAAGGGTTATTACATGCTCTCCGGCTACGATGATTCTTATCGTACTTTCTCCAACAACGTCAAGACCTCTTGGGTCAAGAAGTATGTTAAAGATGAAGATGGTGTCAAGACCTCTATGGTCACTCTCGATCCGCAGATCAAGACTTGGATCAAGCAGACCAAGAATTACACAGAAAAGGGTTATAGCCACAAGACTTCTCTTTGGGATGGTGATTGGGCTAAGGATCAGGGCCCGACTGGCAAAGTCTTCGGTTTCTTCTACTCCACTTGGGGTATCAACTTCACCTTACTCGGCAATTCTTTACTTACTCCGACTGATAAAGGCGGTAAGGAAGAGTTAGGTAACGGCTTATATGGTCAGTACAGAGTCTGCAAGGGTCCTGCTTCCTACTATTGGGGTGGCACTTGGATTGTCGGTGCTCAGGGTACCGATAATAAGGCAGAAGTTGCTGATATTATGAAGCAGCTCACCTGCAATAAGGCCATCGATAAGAAGATTACTGTAGATACTCAGGATTACACCAACAACAAGACCGCTATGCATGAGTTAGCCACCGATACCAACTTCGGCTCGTCCTTCTTAGGCGGACAGAACCACATCGCTCTCTTCGAGGAATCTGCTAAGAACATCACGATGGCTGCTATGTCTCCGATCGATCAGACCTGCAACGAAGGTATCCAGAAGGCTATGAAGGATTACTTCGCTGGAACTGTCGACTATAAGACTGCCATTAAGAATTTTAAAGCCACCGTTAAGTCCAAGGTTCCGGCAGTTGTCTTCGACGAAACGTTTGATGCTGCCTTATAAATCTGAGACGTATCCCCTTTGAAAGAAGGAAGTAACCCTCTTACCTCCTTCTTTCGCCTCAGTGAATAAGTAACAATTCCGGAAGTCCTCTTTCTTGCCCCTTAGAGGATTTCCGGAATTTGTTTTTAAACAAAATTCGTTTTATCGAATTCTCTTTTTCTCTATTTTTTATTAAGTATCGTATATAATCCTTATACCAACTTTTCCTAACCACGAAGCTTGTCACGAAGTTTCAGAAAGCAGCGTAAGAATGATCAAAATCAAAGACATCGCCAAAGCCTGCAACACCTCCAGTGCGACCGTCAGCAAGGCTTTACGTAACTCCGAGGAACTCTCCCCGGCCACCATCGAAAGAATCCAGAAGAAAGCCAAAGAGATGGGCTATGTTCCGAATGCCTATGCCCGTGCTTTGAAGATGAAGCGATCCTATTCGATCGGCATCGTTTTCCATGACCCGACCCATGGCGGTTTGAAGCATGAATACTTCTCTACCGTCATCGAAGCTATCAAGAGCGAATCCGAAAGTGAAGGATACGCTATCACCTTCCTCTCCCGTTCTCTGAAGATGCCTTCGGATTCCTATCTTTCGTTAGCCCGCTACTGGAACATGGATGGTGTTATCGTGGTCAGTGAGGAATTCACCGATCCTGGCATTGCGGAGTTAGTCAATTCCAATATGCCGGTTGTGACTATCGATTACATCTTCCCGAATGTGACGGCTATTCTCTCCGATAACTCCGAAGGTATGGAAAAACTGGTCGATTATATTGTCTCTTTAGGACATCAGAGAATTGCCTTCATCCACGGCGAAATGACCGATGTCACCAAGAAGCGTTTAGAAGGTTATCAGATTGCTCTTCATAAGCACAATATTCCTGTCAGAGAAGAATATATAAAAGAAGCCTACTTCCACCGCCCGAAAGATTCCGGTCACGCTACCAAGGAGCTTCTCTCTCTTCCGAATCCCCCTACCTGTATCTGCTATCCTGACGATATCTCTATGTTAGGTGGTTTCACCGCCCTTCAGCAAGCAGGTCTTGTCCCTGGAAAAGATATCTCCATCGCCGGTTACGATGGCGTCGAACTCTCCCGTCTCTACCGTCCTTGCTTCACGACCTACCATCAGAATGCTACCGAATTAGGAAAAGAAGCGGCCAAGAAACTGATTGAACGGATTGAGAACCCGAACGCTCCGATTCCATCTTCTGTCACGATTCAAGGCGAAGTACAGACCGGAGATACGGTCGCTCCGCTGAAGAAGTAACTCATGAGGATAAGGGTAACCTTATCCTTTTTTGATGCTCAAAGAAGAAACAAAAACTACCCCATCCTTTAAGACAGGGTAGCTGAGAACCAGGAATGAGAACTAACGATTCTCCCTGATGAACTTATGATAGTCGAAGAAAGAATCTTTCTTTATCCTACGAAGGTTGTTCTTATAGTCGATATAGATAAGCCCGAAGCGAGGACCAAATCCCTCTGACCATTCCAGGTTATCGCATAAGGACCAATAAAAGTAACCGCGGATATCGACACCATCATCAATAGCTCTTTCCATCTCATGGAGATAAGAAAGAAGATAAGAGCTTCTTCTTGGATCATGGACATGACCATCCGGAGTGAGAGTATCCTCGACTGCATCGCCGTTCTCACTGATCACAATCGGAAGATGATATCTTTCCTGAATCAGTTTCGGGGTGTAGTAAAGGGTCTCCGGTTCCTGAATCAACCAATCCAAGTAACCTTGTTTCTCCTTGGTCGGTCTTCTTTCGGAGTGATACTGACCTTTTTCATCAAGATAGCAATGATTCGAAGTATAGAGGTTCAGATACACCGTATCGTCTTTACCTTCTTTGATGAGATCTAAATCCCCAGGCTCTAAGATATTGTGTTCCCGGAGATAGTCTTCCACTTCTTTCGGATAGTGATGAAGGTAGAGAGGATCCATATAGATCGACTGCGTATAGAAGTCTTTCGTTCCTTTCGGAGTCTTAAAGAAATTCTCTTGGATAGCTTTCCAGAGCTGAGGATCGTCGTTTTCCGGAATGACACCGTTCATCGTATTCACAAAACCGACTGTGACTTCGGGATGACCCTCTTTGAGAAGTTTCTGGGCTTTGAAATGACACATCAAGACGTTGTGGGCCGCTCGCATCATCTCATCAAAGGTATAGACCTTTCCCGGCGCATGGCCGAGGTTCTGATAACCGAGATAGAGAAAGCATTGTGGTTCATTGAACGTGAGAAAATCCGTGCAGAGATCAAGAAGGTGTTCTTTGACGATAGAGACATAATTAAGATAAGCATCGAGGATGCTTCTTTCTTTCCAGCCACCTCTATCTTCCAGATATTGCGGAAGATCCCAGTGGTAAAGAGTGATGACAGGTCTTAAGTCTTGGCGATGGATTTCTTCTAGGACAGAACGATAGAACGCAACACCTTCTAAGTTGACGGAGCCGTCTTCTTTGACAAGCCTAGTCCACGCTAACGAAAAGCGGAAGGTATCCACTCCGAGTTCTTTAGCTAGAGCAATATCTTCTTTGTACCGATGATAGAAATCGACTGCCACATCTCCGGTATCCCCGTTTTTGATATGGCCCGGAACATGACTATAGACATCCCAGATAGAAGGGAGCTTGCCCCCTTCGTGGGGCGCGCCTTCGACTTGATACGAAGACGTGCCCACACCGAAATGGAAATGTGAAGGAAGCATAAGATTTTATCCTTTGACAGCGCCGTTGGTGAGGTTCTTGATGATGCCACGGGAGAAGATGAGATAGATGAGAAGAGTAGGGAAGACAGCGATGAACATAAGCATATAGATCTTTCCGAGATCGAAGGTATCCGGAGAGGAAGACTGAAGCTGACCGATAAGGATAGGAATCGTATACTTCTTTGCGTCATTAAGAAGCATCGAAGGCATGAAGTAGTTATTCCAAGAGGCGACATAGGCGAAGATGAACTGAACGGCGATAGCCGGCTTGAGGATAGGAAGAATGATGGTATGGAAGATTCTTAATTCGCCCGCACCATCGACACGGGCGGCTTCGACGATTTCATAAGGAAGAACGGAGGCAAGGTATTGCTTCATATAGAAGTAGACGGTCGGAGCAGCAATCGAAGGGATGATGATGATCCAGAACTGGTTGAAGAGGTTAGCCTGCATGCAGATCATGACAAGACCCATCGTAGCAACCTGGGTCGGAATCATCATGATGGCAAGAATGAAAGTCTCAACGAACTTCTTGAGTTTGAACTGATAGACTTCGGTTGCATAGGCGGTCAAGGCAGAGAAATAAGTAGAAAGAATAGCGGAGCAGAAGGCGATAAGCATGGAGTTGATGAGAGCTCTGCCGACCGGGAAGTTATCCGTATGGAAGAGGTTATTTAAGTTCGTGAAGAATGCTCCACCCGGGATAAAAGAGAAGGAAGAACGGATTTCCGGAGTGGTACGGCTAGCATTGACGAAGAGAATCCAGAACGGGACGAGGCAGAGAAGCGTAAGAAGGATGAGAAAGATATAGACCAGTGTTCTTTCTAACGCGAGAACACCTTTTTCGGATTTCGGATGCTGTTTCTTTTTCTCCGGAGTCGAACGATTCAATTGCGGAGCAATCGGCGTCGGAGTGACCATCGGTGTATTTTCTGCCATAATTACTTACCTCCTTCGGCTACTGCTTTCGCCTGAGCTTCCCGCGCCTCTCTCTGGCCACGGGCAACATAGCGAAGACGAGCCTTCTGAGCTCTTCTTTCCGAACGGATAGGATTGTTGTTCGGAACCATTGTCTTGAAGACGATGAGAGAAAGGATGCCGGTGAAGAGGAAGAGAATGACCGAAAGCGCACCGGCAAGACCATAGTTCTGCGAAGAAGTGATAAGGGTGTAAAGATACATCATGATGGTCATAGAAGTATTATCCGGACCACCGTTGCTGAGAGTGAAGACCTGCGCGGCATCGAAGAGCTGGATACCACCGATCATAGAAGTGATGACGAAGTAGACGAAGATAGGAGTTAGTAACGGGAAGGTGATCTTCCAGAAGACGGTATGAGAGTTAGCACCATCCAAACGTGCGGATTCAAAGACCGATTCATCGATACCCATAATACCGGACATCAGAAGGATGGAAGTATTACCGAACCACATAAGGAAGTTGATGAAGGCGATGATGCAACGGACCCACCAGACCGAATCCTTGAAAAGATAAGGGGAATCTATCCAATGACAGGACATGAGGATCTGGTTGACCGGGCCGCCCTGAGAGAAGAACATATTGAACATATAACCAAACGCAGCCGCCATGACGAGGTTAGGCATATAGGTGACCGTCTGGAAAAACTTGGTACCATGGAGTTTCAGACGGCTGTCGGTAAACCAGATAGCAAGAAGCAAAGAGACAACCATCTGCGGAAGGAAGCCGACAATCCAAATGATAAGAGTGTTGCCGAGATACTTCCACATTTCTCCGCCGGTAAAGAGGAGCTTGTAGTTGCGCCAGCCCTTGAAGATAGGGCCGATCATATCGATGCCGTTGCGTTCATAACGGAAGAAGGAATAGTAGAAAGTCTGGAAAAGCGGAATGAGCTGGAAGATGATGAAGGCTACGAAGAAGGGAATCAGAAAGAGATAACCGTATTTGGCATAGGAAATACGGCGGTGTTTCTTATAATTCTTGACGCGGAAATCCACCGCTTCCTTGCTCTCTCCGGCTCCTTCGGGATTCAGTCCCTTTGTCAGCTCCTGATACTTCTTATCGTTTTTATCTGCCATAAGACCCTCCTTTAGAAGATGGCTTTTCCATCTTCGTCATTGAAGAGATGACAGTGGGCTAAGTTCATCGAGAAGGTGACTTTATCACCCGGAGCAAGCTTCTGATCGGACGGGAATTTAGAGACCGTATCCTGGAAACCGAAATCGGTGTGGACATAGTATTCGTTACCGAGAAGTTCGGCGAGAATGACCTTGGATTGGAAGCAGGCATCCGGATAAAGTTCGGCAAACTTGCCTCTTCCTTCGTACATATCCTCCGGACGGATACCGAAGGTCGCTTTGTGCGGGATATCTTTTCCTTTCCAAAGCTCTTCCGGAAGATGAATCTTCTGTCCAGTGACAAAGGAAATATCGCCATCTTCGAAGAGAACCGGGTAGAAGTTCATCGCAGGCGAACCGATGAAGCCGGCGACGAACTTGTTGATCGGGTGGTTGAAAATATCTAACGGCGTACCGATCTGCTGGATATAACCATCCTTGAGAATGACGATACGGGTCGCCATCGTCATCGCTTCGGTCTGGTCGTGGGTGACATAAATAGTAGTAGCATTCAAAGAGTTATGAAGTTTGACGATTTCGGAACGCATCTGAACACGGAGCTTCGCATCGAGGTTCGAGAGCGGTTCATCCATCAAAAGAACCTTTGCATGTTTGACGATAGCTCTACCTAAGGCGACTCTTTGACGCTGACCGCCGGAAAGAGCCTTCGGTTTACGGTCGAGATAAGGAGTGATCTGTAAGATGCGGGCCGCTTCCATGACACGGCGGTCGATCTCCGCTTTCGGAAGCTTCATGATCTTCAAAGGGAAAGCGATATTGTTGTAAACGGTCATATGCGGATAAAGCGCATAGGACTGGAAGACCATCGCGATGTTTCTATCCTTCGGAGCGACATCGTTCATGTACTCATGATCGATTTCAAGAGTACCGGAGGAGATATCCTCCAAACCCGCGATCATACGTAAGGTCGTGGATTTACCGCAGCCGGAAGGACCGACGAAGACGATGAATTCATGCTGTTTGATATCGATAGAGAAATCGTGTACCGCATGGAATCCGTTATCGTAAATCTTGTTGATGTTATGAAGAGAGACAAAGGAATCCTCCGGAGCTAACCAACCATCTTCGGCATCACGTTTGAGTAAAGCATCGATCTCTTCTTTCGATTTCTGCTTCATCGCCTTATCGGCGGCGCGACGTTCCGAACGGGACATCTTCTTCGGTTTCGGTTGTGCGTTGACTCCTAACGGAGCCTCTTTCTTCTCTTCTGCTTTCACTTCTGTTTTCTCTTCGCTCATACCAGGTTTCCTCCTTGTTTCAGCAAGCGATATCGACATGGACGACTTCTTCGTCCTTAATATCCTCTAAGCGGATCAGATCCGAATCCTGTTTCTTTCCGTCGACCTTGAAGAAGTTCTCTTTTCCGGAATTGTCGATGTGGATAATAAACTTCTTGTGGCGGAAGATTCTCGTGATATCCATATGCGTGAAGTTCTTCGCTAGACACGGATGGATTCTAAGTCCATCTAACTCCGGCTGAATACCGCAGATTCCTTCACTCAGAGCGACAAAGCTCCAAGTCGCCGAACCGGTGAGCCAGCTGTTCTTCGCCTGTCCGTAGCTTAAGGAAGCGCGGCCGGCGATCATCTGGGAGTAGACATAAGGTTCGGTTCTGTGGATATCGGAATGCTCTTCGATATAGGCAGGAGCGTTTCTCTTATAGAGATCGAAGGCTCCTTCTTTATCACCTTCATAAGCCATCGCTAAGACCATCCACGGATTGTTATGATTGAAGACCGCACCGTTTTCCTTAACACCCTGTGGATAAGAGGAGATTTCTCCTAATTCCACATGGTAATGGGAATACGGCGGATAAAGGATCTCCATACCCCAATCATCGAGAAGGTATTTCTTCGAAGCTTCGATGGCTTTCTTGCCTAAGCCGAGTTCTTTCCCGATACCGGCCATGGTGCAGAAGCCCTGAGGTTCGATATAGATCTTACCTTCTTCACAGGTCGAATCGCCGACCGGATGAGAGAAGGCATCGTAGGCTCTTCTGAAGTATCCGCCTTGATAGTCGAAGCCATAGTCGATCGTGGCTTTTTCGATCTTCTTGACTTCACCTTCGAAGTAAGAAGCATCCTTCTCTTTTCCGATATAGTGAGCAAGATCGACGAATTCTTTTCCGTATTTGACGAACATACCGGCGATAAAGACACTTTCCGCCGTATGGGTGTCGTTATTCTCGACCGTCTGGAAGGATTCGCCGTCGACCGTCGAGAAGCAGTTGAGATTGAGGCAATCGTTCCAGTCCGCTCTTCCAATCAGGGGTAAGCCATGCGGGCCTTTGTTCCTGATGGTATGTTCTAAGGAGATCAGAAGATGATCGTAGAGAGGTTTCTCACTTCCTTTGACGTTGTTGAAGGGAGTAGGAACATCAAGGATAGAGGTATCTCCGGTCTCACGGATATAGGCGCAGACGGCACCGACCAACCAAAGAGGATCGTCGTTGAAGCCAGAACCGATATCGGCATTGCCTTTCTTGGTAAGAGGCTGATACTGATGATACGTTGAACCATCCTCGAACTGAATCGAAGCGATATCGATGATTCTCTCTCTGGCTTTCTCCGGAATCAGATGGACGAAACCAAAGAGATCCTGGCAGGAATCACGGAAGCCCATACCTCTGCCCGTACCGGTTTCGAAGTAGGAAGCCGAACGCGACATCATATAGGTGACCATGCACTGGTACTGGTTCCAGATGTTGCCCATGCGGTCAAACTTCTCATCGTTGGAGTGGACCGTGAAGACGCTAAGGAGTTTATCCCAGTACGCTTTTAAGTCTAAGAAGGCTTTTTCAACATAGCTAGGATCATCGACTCTCTTAATCATCTCATAGGCTTTCTCTTTATTGAGAGAACCATCCCTAGCAAATTTATGTTCCCGATCGTTTTCGACATAACCGAGGAAGAAGACGACTTCTTTGCTCTCATGCGGCTTTAAGGTGATATCCAGGCGATGACAAGCCATCGGATAATAATCGTGGACCACCGAATTATAGGAAGTACCTTCTAAGACCGCCTTAGGCGCATCGAATCCGTTTTCCAGTCCTAAGAAGATATCCCGATCGGTATCAAAGCCCTGATGTTTCAGAGAGCAATGGAAGAAGCAGAAGTGGTTTCTTCTTTCCCGATATTCGGTCTTATGGAAAATAGTGTTATCGTCGACTTCGACTTCGGCGAGATTGAGGTTTCTCTGGTAGTTATTGGCATCATCGACCGCGTTATAAAGACAGAATTCGGCCGCTCCGTATAAAGAGAACTTCTTCTCTTTATCGCTGTTGTTAGTAAGAGTGATCTTATTGATCTCGCCTTCTAAATCCAGAGGAACAAAGGCAAGAAGTTTCGCTTCCAGTCCATTCTTCTCTCCTAAGAAAGAAGAATAACTTAAGCCATGCCGGCATTCGTATTTATCTAAGGGAGTCTTGGTCGGAAGATAACCGATGTTCCAGATCGTATTCCCTTCCTTAAGATAATAGAATCGTCCGGAGATATCTCTCGGGACATTGTTATAACGGTAACGCGTAAGACGGCGAAGCTTCGCATCTTTATAGAAGGAATAACCCCCTAAGGTATTGGAGATCAAAGAATGGAAATCGTTGGTTCCCAGATAGTTGATCCAGGGTAAGGGAGTATGGGGCGAAGTGATGACGTATTCCTTCGCTTGATCATCGAAATGGCCATAGCGCATATTTTAACAACCCTCCTTTTTGCTGAATGTAACCGATTAACCTTTCATTTTTTGGTGGCGTAATCGATTTCGTAGTTCTAAAAAAAGTATAATTGCTTTTTCCTGAAAAGCAACAGGAAAGTGTCAAGAGAAGGTTTCGTCTTTGACGGTTGCACTCCTCTGTAAGCAAGATTCCTGAGCAAACAAAATCCCTCCGCCGATGCTTCGACAGAGGGAAAAAGACTACTCTTTATACGATAGATAGGAGAGTTCTTCGGGAGAGAGAACAATATCACAGGCGGCTAAATTGCTCTTGAGTCTATCTATATTTGTCGTCGCGACAATCGGGAAGACCTGTAAAGGTTGATTAAGAAGGTAGGCAAGAGCGATCTGAGAAACAGAAGCCTTATGTTTCAAAGCAAGCTCCTCGGCTCTTTTGAGTCTTTCGAGGTTTTCTTTACTTTCGTAAGCGAACTTACAATCCAGTTTCAGATTCTTCTTTTCTTCGCTATAGGTATCGTAATGAACTTTGCCGGAGAAGAAACCTCTTGCTAACGAAGAATAGGTGAAGATAGGCATCTGTGTCTTCTGATAGTAGTCGTATTCTTTACTGCACCCTTTTTCATTGACACTTACACATCCTTCTCCTCCACCCCAGGGATCTCTTTCCCAGACCGCCAAAGAATAATTCGGAGAAGAGACCATAAACGGAGCAAAGCCGTTCTCTTTGGCAATCCGATTGGCTTCTTCAATACGGTCGCTACGCCAATTTGAGCCCCCATAGACTCCGATCTTACCGGCTTTCTGATACTGATTGAGAATCGAAAGAATTTCTTTCAGATCCGCTTTATGGTCATCCCTGTGAAGAAAATAGATATCGATATAATCCGTACCTAATCTCCCGAAAGAAGCATCCAGTTCCTGACGGAGAACATTAGGCGTAAGGCGGGAAACACCCATCACCGGATGACAGCCTTTGGAGATAATCACCATCTTCTCTCTTGCTTCCGGATGGTTCCTTAGAAAGTGACCGATCACCGTCTCCGATTCTCCGTATTTATGAGCGGTATCAAACACATTGATACCGGAATCCAAAGCTTCCGCAATAAAAGAATCCAGATCCTCTCCCTTCCGGAAAGGATCGCTATCGCAACCTAATACAACTCTCGATAACTCTTTGTCTAACCCTTTGATCTTGGCTGTTCTCATATTCCTTATAGATTCTCCTTTTCTCTATTATGGAGCAGAAAAAGAAAAAGAAGAAGGAAAAGAAAGAAAAACAGAATCGAAAAAACCACCTCCGGAGAGGTGGCAGAAAAACCGATTATTCGCCGCTATGATCGGTGAGAACGAACCAGATACCCTTGAAGAGAATCTTCAGATCCGTCTTGACCGAACGGGTTTCGACATAACGAACATCGAGATCAATCCATTCCTCGAAGGTGAGATTGTTGCGGTTATGCTGAATCTGCCAGTAGCAGAGAAGACCGCCTTTGACATCGAGACGATGTCTCTGGTATTCATCGTATTTCGCGACTTCCTCAGGAAGAGGAGAACGCGGACCGATGACCGAGAGATTACCGACGAAAATATCGAAGATCTGCGGAAGTTCATCCAAAGAAGTCTTACGGAGGAACTTACCGAACTTCGTGATACGGGGATCGTTTTTCATCTTGAAGGCCGGACCATCCGCTTCGTTAAGACCTTCCTTGACTAACTCCGCCTTCAAGCCTTCCGCATTGGGGACCATGGAACGAATCTTGTGGAACTTGAAGAGTTTCCCGTTCTTACCGACGCGGACAGAAGTGTAAATCGGGTTATGACCATCCTCACAGAATTTGATGAACATCAATAAGAGGATGAACCAACCGAAAAGAAGAAGGAAAGTTCCGGAAGCGAGAAGATCGAAGCTGCGTTTAACAAATTCGTATCCTTTGCCACCGGAAATCTTGACCTGACGAACAGGTTTCGGATACACCGCAATCTGCGGCTGGGTGTAAACAGAGGAATAAGAAGAAGTAGCTTTGTAGTCCTCCTCTTCGGCCGGATAAAAAGCGGAACGGCGATAATGGGTCACCGATGGGCTAAGATAGGCAGCCGTATCGAGTTCGTTATCTTCATCTTCCATACTTGAGGTACCCTCCTACTTTTCTGAGAACCTCGCTCCCAGAAAATGCGAATTCTCTTAGATTTTTGCTCGTTCTTCATCAAAGAGTGGAAAACATAAAGTAATCTTAAAAGAATTTTAACGTATTCCCCTAAAAAAAGAACCTTGTAAGCGGTACACACACGCGTTCAGGGATCTTTGACTATTCTACGTAATGACAAATCGAAGTACAAGCTAAAAAAGAGAATGGAATGCCCAATATTCGCGAAGAAGGAATCAAGAGAGGAAAAGACGGACGAACTTTTCAATCTGATCGCTCGGAACTCTATCGAGAACACCACCGTGGGCAATCCCGATACGTCCGGTTTCCTCAGAGACAATGATCGTAACCGAATCGGTCTTCTCGGAGATACCAATCGCGGCTCTATGTCTCGCGCCGACCTTACCGGAGAGAACCGAAGTCGTCGGTTCATAATAGACGGCTGCCGCTTCGATGATATTCGTATCCTTCTTGATGACGATCGCTCCATCGTGGAGACGGCTACCTTCGTAGAAGATGGTTTCGACGATTTCCGGAGTGAACGGACAATTGATGATGGTACCGTTCTTCATGATATCTTCCATCGGGGTATCCCGTTCGAAGGTGATCAGTGCCCCTTCCTTGTGGTTACTTAACCACTGGGTAGCGGTGACAACATCCTTGATCAGTTTCTCTTTATCGAACGCTTTTTCATTCTTCGAACCTTTGCCGGAGGCAGAACCGGTGTTCTTCAGCGATTTTGCAAGGTACTGACGGAGCAAACCGGCATTGATGAAAAGACAGATGATCGTCAATACCGCAATCAGCATCAAAGAGACATAGGGAAGATACTGCAAAGCGGGGAAAAGAAGGGAGACAAGGAAAAGCGTATCTAAAGCGCCATAAAGGATATAGACCCAGGTTCTCTGAAGCTTTAAGCACATGAAGAGAGAGACGATCAGAACAATCGTAACGGAAATCGCAAAATCAACCCAGTATACAGGGTTTTGGAACTCGGGATTGACCGCGAGAAGAGGTACCAGACTGCTATAAATAAATGACATATATTCAGGCCTTGTTTTCAACCATTAGTATAACCGCTTCCCGAGGAAAAGAAACCATTTTCCATAGGAAAAAGAATCAAATTCCTAAAAACTCCTCGGCTCCTGCAGGAATCGAGCGATAATCCGTGATGAAGTCTTTGACTCCGTGAAGAGAAAGAAGCTTTTCTCTTCTCTCCTTAGGACCGATAGCAACCACATAACCGGCCTTTGCTCTTAATGCCGAAAGAAGTCCGGAAGGAGAATCTTCAAACACCAGAATATCCTTGCTTGGTAATCCTAACTGCTTCATGGCTCTAAGATAAATCATCGGATCCGGTTTCCCTTTGGTGATGGTACCGTCATCGTAGATGATGTTCTCTTTTTTAAACCACTTGAGAAGATGGAAGGTCCTGATATACCAATCCACATTGAATTTACGGCTGGCGGTAGCAATACCGATCGGAACGTTCTTTTTCACTAACAGATCCAAGAAATCTTCTAACCCGTCTACCAGATGAAGATGTTCTTTATCTTCTTCACACATCTTCTGGTAGACACCTTCTTTGGCAATCGCTAATTTATCCGTCTCTTCTTCACTGACCTCTTTTCCACTCAGGAAAGAAAGGATTTCCCGATTGTTGTGTCCGTGGATATGGGTAGGAAAATCCTCTTCTTTGATATCGACCCCATAGGTAGCTTTAGCAAAAGCTCTCCAGGAAAGAACATGTTTCTCTTCATCGAAGAACATCGTCCCGTTGAAATCGAAGATGACTCCTTTTACTTCCGGATTCGGTAAAGATAAATCGGTCTCCGGAAAACATTTCTCATAGGTCTGTTTCAAAGAAGCATAACTGACATGCGTATAAATAGCCGTCGTCGAGACCGATTCATGACCTAAGAATTCCTGAATGACACGTAAGTCCGTACCATTGGTAAGAAGTTCGGTAGCAAAGGTATGACGGAGCATATGCGGATGGATTTTTAAAGAAAAGCCTGCTTTTTCGGCTGCTTTCGAGACGATATACTCTAACCCTCTTTCGGAGAGTTTTTCTCCATGGGCACTGAGAAACACAATCCCGTCGTCTTTCTTGTCTTTCAATAATTCGTTTCTCAATCCATGGATATAGTTCTCCAAAGCCTCTTTGGCATAGGAAGAAAAAGGAATGATTCTCTCTTTCTTTCCTTTTCCTAAGACTTTCACTCTAGAGGAAGAGAAATCCAAGGAAGACAGCGTAAGATTAATCACTTCGGAACAACGTAACCCGGAAGCAAAAAGAAGTTCCAGTATCGCCTGATCCCTATCCTTGAGTTTATCTTCTCTTTTCCGGTTGGAATCGAGTAGATCCGTCACTTCTTCGTAAGTGAAGAAAGAAGGAAGCTTCTTTTCCGACCTAGGGGAAGAAACCGTTTCAAACGGATTCTTCGTCACTCCCTGATACGTAACAAGATAACGATAGAAATGACGGAGCGAAGAAAGTCTTCTCTTGATACTCCGTTTCTCCAGATGCCGTAACGTAAGATCGAGAAGATATTCCCGGATGATCTCGGAAGAGACATTCGTCTTCTCGACTCCCTCTTTCTTCAGAAAAAGAAGGAAATCGGCAACATCTTCCCCATAGGAAAGAGCCGTCTTATCGGAATAACCTCTTACCCCGGTAAGATACGAAAGAAACTCTTGGAATTCTTTATCCGGAACCTGAGAGATACGATTTGTAGAAGTCTCTTCCGGATTCTTTGCTGTACTTTCCATATTTTCGAAAAAGCCTCTGAAAAGAACTTCAGAGGCAAAGATAACTACTTAGAAGAAGCAGAACGGCGATAACGGGAAGTAGAAGAACGTTTGGAAGGTTTCTCATTAGGATCCTTCTGGATATAATGGCACTTCGGATAATTCGAGCATCCGATGAACTTCTTTCCGTAACGGGAAGTTTTCTCAATCAGATGACCCGTATGGCAGACTGGGCAAAGCGGAGCATCCGGAGGAATGACAACCTCTTTCTTCTCCTTGACGATCGGATTTCCTTTCATATCCTCCATGTAGGTGCACTTCGGATAATTGGAGCAACCGACAAACTCACCGAGTTTCCCTTTGCGGACAACTAAAGGAGCGCCGCACTTCGGACAGACATGGGAAGTAACAACCGTCGGTTTCTCTTTTTCGATGTAATCGCAGTTCGGATAATCGGAGCATCCGATGAATTCTCCGTATCTGCCTTTGCGGTAAACCAAAGGTTTTCCGCATTTCGGACAGACTCTACCTTCCACAACCTTAGGCTGGACTTTGGCCATATCCCGATCCGCGGCATCGTAGTATTTCTGGAATTCATCCCAGAAATCGGTAAGAAGAGAAACACGATTGGTCTTCCCATCGGCAATAGAATCCAGACTTGTTTCCATGCCGGCCGTATATCCGGCATCCATATACTTTGGGAAATATTCTTCAAGTTTTTCGGCTGTCAGGATACCTTGTTCCGTAGGAACCAAAGCACCTTTCTGGCTTTCGACATAACCGCGGTGAAGAAGAGTAGTGATTGTCGGAGCATACGTCGAAGGACGGCCGATTCCGTTTTCCTTCATCAGTTTGACGATCGTACCTTCGTTATAACGGGAAGGAGCTTTCGTGAAATGCTGTGTCTTCTTCGGTTCTAAGGAAGTGAAAGTATCGCCTTCTTTGACATCGGCAGGAAGCTTATTGACGTTTTCCTTTTCCTCGTATTTGCCGTAAAGTGCGGTATAACCAGGGAAAATGTTCTTCGTTGCCGAAGTGGTGAAATCATAACCGTTCCCTTCTAAGGTGAGAGTAGTCTGAGAATCGATCTTCGCACTCATCAAAGAAGCGACCGCTCTGTCATAGATGAGAGTATAAAGAATCAGTTCATCACGGCTTAAGAAAGGACGGACGACATCCGGCGTAAGGGTGATATCGGTAGGACGGATTGCTTCATGAGCATCCTGAACGTTCTTATCGGCTTTCTGTTTATGGGTATAGCCAAGATAATCGGTGCCGAACTTATCGCTGATGAAATCATGGGCGACAGAAACAAACTCATCGGCTAAACGGATTGAGTCGGTTCTCATGTAGGTGATAAGACCGGTGAGCTTTCCGTTGATCTCTTCGCCTTCATAAAGCCTCTGCGCGACCGAAGCGGTCTTCGCGGTCGAGAAATGATGAAGCGAATAGGCTTCCTGCTGTAACGTCGAGGTGATGAACGGAGGTTTCGGTTCCTTCTTCACCTGAACGGTCTTCACACTCTTGACAGAGAATTCCTTCGGAAGTTCGCTGATGATGCGGTCTGCTTCCTTTTCATTCGGAATCGAGACCGGTTTTCCCTGATAGGAGACAAGGTCAGCGACTAAGGTATGATTTTTATCGTCTCCGAAGGTATCGTTGATAGTCCAATACTCAACCGGAACGAAGGCTTTGATCTCTTTTTCCCGGTCGACGATGAACTTGAGAACAACCGACTGAACACGACCTGCGGAACGGGACTTGATCTTCTTCTGAAGCAGAGTCGAAAGACGGAAACCCATAAGACGGTCGATGATACGTCTTGTCTCCTGCGATTCGACCAGATTCATATCGATGGTACGCGGATGGGCAAGAGCTTTTTCAATCGCCCCTTTGGTGATTTCGTGGAATTCCAAACGGGGAGTCGTCTTAACATCCAGACCTAAAACCTGGGCAAGATGCCAGGAAATCGCTTCTCCCTCGCGATCGGGATCGGTTGCAAGGTAGACAACATCGGCCTTGTTAGCGGCACTTTTGAGTTGTCTGACCAATCCGAGTTTATCGGGAGAAATCTTATACGTTGGCTTGAAGCCGTCATCAATATCAACACCAAGGCCCATCTTTCCGGAACTTGCTAAATCACGGATATGGCCTTTACTGGCCATGACCGTGTAACCCGAACCTAAGAATTGACCGATAGTATCACTTTTGTGCGGAGATTCGACAATAACCAGTTTCATTGTTTGCACACTGCTCCTTCTTCTAAAGTGCAACTATTATCGAAACCAAGGCCCTGAAATGTCAAGAAGAAGAATTCCCCTTATCTAAAGATAAGGAAAATTTTTCCTAGCCTCAAAAGTCTCGGTATCTATATACCTAATATATATAAGAAAAGAAGTTAAGCGGATTTCTTCGAGGTAGAAAGAACCCTTTTCATCTCTTCGTCTATCCCATAAGCCGAGAAGAGAGCTTCCAGAATATCCTGGGTATCTAATACCGGAGAAGCGCCATCCTTGATCAGAGAATTCGTCAGATCATCTCCTCCGATATTGCAGGGTAAAGCTAAAACATCCTTTCCTTCTTCTAAAGCATAACGGACCGTAACAGAAGTTCCGGAATGACTCTTACCTCCTCCGACAAAAAGAACATTGGAGATACCGGCCAATAAGCGATTCCGGAAAAGAAAATTCTCCGGTTTCGCTGAGCAATCGATCGGATATTCACTTAAGACAAGACCTTTTCCGGATTTACAGTATTCGTATAAACCTTGGTTTTCACTTGGGAAAGGTTTATCGATACCGCTTCCGATCACTGATACCACCGGTGCTCCTCTATCCATCGCCGCAAGCATACATTGCTGATCGAGTCCGATAGCCATACCGGAAACCACGATTATCCGATCCTTCATTCTCTCTTCGGCCTGGGAGAGTAAAGAGTAACAGGTTTCCGATTGATAGACACTAGGATGTCTTGTACCGATTGCGGTAAGGCGATACGGTTTCTCCAATAAGGAGAGATTCCCATAATAATAAAGGAGAAGAGGAGGCTGATAACAGGAACGGAAACAGGAAGGATAATCGGAATCGACAATCGAGACCACCATCGACTTGGTTTCTCTTTGTCCTCGCTCTTTCTCTTCCTTGGTTAACGGCACCTTCTTCCGGATATCGGATAACATCTTCTCGTAATCACCTTCGTACTTCAAAGACAGCGCAACCAGGATATCTTTGGCTTCCATAAAAAAACTCCCTTCATCTAGATATTTCCTAGAAGAGGGGAGTTTGTCTCACATAATTTTAAAAAAGTGTTTCCTGCTCGATTCCTTCGACCATGGATTTGACCGGCTCAAAGGTCAATCGATGAAGACCTTTGACGTATCCATACTGCTTCAAAGCCTCTAGGTGCGCTTTGGTTCCATAGCCTTTGTTCTTCTTCAAGCCATATTGCGGATACTTCTTATCGAGTTCGATCATGATATCATCACGGGTGACTTTCGCTAGGATCGAAGCTGCGGCAACCGCTAAAGAAGTAGCATCGCCTTTCGCAATCGCAAGAAGAGGAATCTTGGTGTGAAGAGCCATATAGTCGGTGATGATATAGTCGACTTTCACTTTCTTCTGAATCTTGGCTAACGCTGTCTCCATTCCTAAACGATCCGCTTCTAAGATATTGACTTCATCGATCGTTTCGACAGGGACAATCGTCACATAATAAGCTAAAGCAACTTGTTTGATCTCCATAAAGAGTTCTCTTCTTTCTTTATCGGTAAGTTGCTTGGAATCGTTGATCTTATCGTTTCGATAATCGATAGGAAGAACAACCCCAGCACTCGCTAAAGGACCGGCTAAGGGTCCTCTTCCGGCTTCATCAAAACCGGCGATATTGACTATGTTATTCTCTTCTCGGATCTTATCGTCAAAGAGATCAAGACGATGTTCTTTTCTTTCACTCATCTAAGGAGATCCTCCCTAAAGCACCGGAACGGAATTCAAAGAGAAGCGTGTTCCTCGCTCTTTCACTATCGGGTGCTCCGTTTAAAAGGAACTGGCGTTTTAAAGCAAGACTCCGGAAGATTTCTTCTTCATTTCCTTCAAAAGAAATCCCATAACGTTTCTCTAGATTCGTAAGGTAATTCTTTCGGAGATAATCGAGTAAGAAATCACTCAGTGCAACGAGAGGAAGAATATCCTGCTTGACACTACCTAAACAGGCAAGCCTGGCTACTACGGTCTTATCTTCATAATTCGGTTCCAGAATACCAGGAGCATCGAAGATATAGACCTTTTCCGAAACATGGATCAGAGTCTCGGCTCTTGTCTTACCCGGTTTATTCTCTACTGCTGCTTTCTTCTTACCGGCCAGTGAGTTGATAAACGTGGATTTCCCGACATTCGGAATACCGAGAACCATGAAGCGTTTCACCGGAAGAGGAAAACCGAGTTTCTCATATCTTCGATCCTGACTTGTCTTTAACGAAGTGAGATAACTCTTCAATTCTTTTCCCGCTTTGGGATCTCTTAAATCATAGGCAAAAGGAGCGATACCTTTTTTCCGATAGATTTCCTGGTGTTTTGCAAAACGGATAGGATCGGCTAAATCGATCTTTGAGAAAACAATCACTTTGATTTTGTTCTGGGTCAGTTTATCCAAGGAATCCGGATAAGAAGAAAAAGGAGCGCGGGCATCCGCAATCTCAATCACCCCATCACACTGCTTCAGTTTCTCTTCCATCCGTTTCAGGGCTTTGGCCATATGACCCGGAAACCAATTGAGCTCATTTATCGTGCTTGCCATAATGCTCTTAAGATAGATTATCCTTCGGAAAAAAGCAACTTGATAAAGAAGGAAGGAGAAAAGAAGATTTAAGAAGAATAAGAATTAAATAAATAAGAATCTATTGCCTTATTCTTGCTTTCTTCCCAATGAAACCTTTTTCAATAAGGAAAAGGTTGTTTCTATTTCAAGTCTAGAAAAAAGCAGATAGGTTTCCTTCTCTGCCAAAGTAAGATAGCTATCCTTACCCCGCTAGCACCATATCTAAGAAAGCCTTCAGAGAAGCATTTGAGGAAGAAGAGCATCTTTCCGCTACACGTTATCCTCTTTTTGGGATAGCTAGACTAAAAAAGCAAGGAATTATCGGTCTATCAGAGTCACGAGAGGAATCAAAAAGGTCAGAGCCGAAACCCTGACCTTGCTGTTACTAGAAACAGAAACTACTTCTCTTCGTATCCGTTCGGATTGTTCTTCACCCAGTTCCACTGGGAAGCACACATCTCCTCGATGCCGTACTTAGCTTTCCAGCCGAGTTCCTTCTCCGCTTTTTCGCTGGAAGCATAGCAAGCGGCGATATCCCCAGGTCTACGGGCGGTGATGACATACGGAATCTTCTTACCACAGGCTTTTTCAAACGCGTGAATCACTTCTAAGACGGAGTATCCATGTCCCGTACCTAAGTTATAGATATGGACTCCCGGCTTGGTGCAGTGTTCGATGGCGGCGATATGACCGACGGCAAGATCGACGACATGGATATAGTCTCTGACACCCGTTCCATCCGGCGTCGGATAATCGTTACCGAAGACATTGACCTGTTTTAACTGACCCATAGCAACTTTAGCGATATAAGGCATCAGGTTATTCGGAATCCCTCTCGGGTTTTCCCCAATCAGCCCCGAAGAATGGGCACCGATCGGGTTGAAGTAACGGAGAAGAATCATATTCCAGCTGTTATCGGCTTTATAGACATCCTGAAGGATACCTTCGATATAAAGCTTGGTGGAACCATAAGGATTGGTCGTCGAAAGACGGCAATCCTCGGTTAAAGGAAGACGTTCCGGAGTACCATAGACGGTAGCGGAAGAAGAGAAGATGAAAGTCTTGACGTTATGTTTCCGCATGGTCTCAAGAAGGACCAAGGTTCCATAGATATTGTTATCGTAATACTCTAACGGTTTCTGACAGCTTTCGCCGACGGCCTTAAGACCGGCGAAATGGATGACCGCATCGATCTTATTCTCCGAGAAGACTTTCTCCATCCCTTCTCTATCTCTCATATCATAGGGATAGAATCTGACTTTCTTCCCGGTAATCTTCTCGACTCTTTCTAAAGCGATCTTACTGGAATTGACAAGATTATCCAAAACAACGACATCATACCCGCGATTAAGAAGTTCGACATCCGTATGGGATCCGATATAGCCGGCACCACCTGTGACGAGAATCGTTTTCATTCTGTTTTTCTCTCCCCTTTGTATTCGTAAGTATTATAAAAAGCTGTTACCTAAAAAGCTAGGTAACAGCAAATTCTGTAAGGTTAACGACAGGCTTTGCCTCAGAACTCGATTCCGGTCCTTTCCGAAATGAAGTTGCTCACTTCCGATTCCGGAATCGAAAGAGAAAGCGAAATCTCATCGTAAAGAAGCGTTCTTAGATTCGTAAGCAATCTCTTATCAAAATCGGAGAAGGGTTTATTGTCTTTCATTCTCTCTTCCCGGTATTCCTGAAGAGTCTTGATCACCCTGCAGACATCCTTCCTATCTCCGGAAGCGACGACCTTGGTAAAATACATCTTTCTTTCCCGAGGAGAAACATCCGGATAAGTCTCCAGCGTCGAGAAAGAATCGATCAAGGCTAAAGCTTCCTCTTTATCCATGATAGGACGGAGAAGAGAATCGGATTTAGACTGTGGAACATAAGCGTGATAGCCAGGATTAAAATCGTACTGGAAGTAAGGAGTGAGGACGAAATAGGGTTCGGGACCTTTTCCGAAATCCTTGTCTTCGACCGCATCGATAGTGAAAACTTTGCCGTTCTTGTCGAGGACATTGTCGCCAATTCGGTACATGTCGTTATCCTCCTTTCCCAAAGAAAAAAGCCTGCGCCGATGTCTTAAACGCTCATAGCAAGCCGATAGATTTGTTTTGCCCTTATGACACTGAGAAGATTATAACACAAAAAAGGCTATTTTGTAAGGATTTTTGCCCGTTTCCGTTAGATAATAGCGAAAAAATACGAAATTTTCTTGTTTTTCAACGATACCTTGCCTGAATGGTGAGTTAGCATCTTATCTAACAGAGGAGAAACATATTATCCCTTCAAAACCCATATCTTCTTATCAAATAGAGGATAATTGATAGAACCTTATAACCACGTTCTTAAAAAAGGGACAAACGATAAATTCTCGAAAAAGCGCAACCGGAAATATCACTCTTCTAAAGCTTCTCTCTTTTTCGTAACCCGATAGGTGATCTCCAAGAAAGAAATACAGAGCAAAGAGAAAGCAAGAAGATAATAAGGCATAATACGGATCGAAAGATGCTCCTGAAGAAGACCGAATACCATCGGCATAAAAGTAGAACCGACATACGCCGAAGCCATCTGTAACCCGATCACCGAGGCCGAATATCTCTTTCCGAAATTACTCGGTGCCATATGCTGGATGGCAGGATAAATAGGGCCCATACCGATACCGATCAAAATAAAAGCCGCTGCCGTAACCCAATACGAAGAAAAAGGAATGGCAACTAGAATAATACCAATCAGTTCTACTCCGGTTCCTATCCTGATCAGCATCCTATCTCCTAACTTATTGGAAACAAACCCAGCCAGCAATCGTCCTAGCATCAACCCTAAAAAGATAAGAGAACCGAAAGAAGCAATCCTCTCCTGACTCAGTTCACTTCTCGTACCGGCAAAATAACTCGCGGTCCAAAGGAAACAGGTAGCTTCTCCCGCACAATAGGAAAAGAAAGCGATCAGAGTAAAGATCACTCCCCTTTGCACAATCGTTTCTCTTAATCCGGCGCTATCCGAAAACGCTTTATTCGAATCATCGATTTCTTCATTCTTCTTCCATAACGGAAGAGAAAGAAGAACAATAGCCAATATCCCTATCTGCACATAGGAAGTCCAACGATACCCTTCGTTCCAATGGGCATAAGAAAGAGCTAACGACATAATATTCGGTGAGATAATCGCTCCTACCCCATAGAAACAATGAAGGAAATTCATGATATTGGAGCGATAATGATTCGCGACATAATGGTTGATCGAAGCATCGATAGCTCCTGCTCCCAAACCATAAGGAACCGCAAAAAGGAATAACATCCAATAAGCACTCGAAAAAGAAAAACCTAATAACCCAATCACTGTCAGAGAAATAGAAACCACGACAATCCATTTCGTATGGACTAACCGAATTAAACGAGGAGCAAGAAGAGCAGAGATGATAGTCATCGCGGAAATCGTCATCGAAACATAACCGGCATAAGAAGAAGGGACAGCAAAGTCCACCTGCATCGTAGGCCAAGCCGAACCGAGCAAAGAATCCGGTAAACCTAACGAGATGAAAATCAGAAAGATAACCGCAATCAAAAGAGAACCCATACTCCCCTCCGAAACAAGCACTATTGTATAGGATGAGGGAAATTTGAGCAATCCAAAAAGAATAGAACCTGTAGTTGTTCAGTGATTTTGTCACTAGAAGTTGTTCAGTGATTTTGTCCCTCTTGAAGTATTCGAATGAGCATGCGAATGAGAATACGAAAGAGGGA
>ONBI01000083.1 GCA_900316035.1 uncultured Eubacteriales bacterium | reverse complement strand
CGGTGTGCTCCTTCTTCTCCTTGTTCTTTTCTTCTGTATCGGCCCGATGGTCTCCTTCTTCTTCGAATCCTTACTTCCTAACCCTGGTGACTGGTCAAGCGGACTTACCGCCAAAGCCTGGGTCTCCGAAGAGCCGATTTCCTCTAACGACTTCAAAGGCTTTTTCCATGAACCGAAGATCTGGCAGGCGATCCGCGGCTCCTTCCTTCTCTCTCTTGCCTGCTCACTCTGTGCCGGAACGCTCGGTTTCATGATTGGTTATTCGGTCAGCAAGAGAAGAAAATGGTGGCTTGCCAAAGTCACAAACGGCTTAGCTTTCTTCCCGTATCTTATGCCGTCTCTTGCGCTCTCGGTCGCTTTCTTCCTTGTCGCTTTACGTCTGAAACTTGCCTCGGTCGGTGGATACTTCTTTGTCGGTGTCGTCTTAGGTACCATCAAGTATATCCCGATGGCTTCCCGTTCTTCGTTAAATGCGATGATGCAGTTAAGTAATGAAATCGAAGAGTCTGCTATCATCCAGCACATCCCGTGGTGGAAGAGAATGACCCACATCATCATCCCGATTCAGAAATCTGCCATCATCTCCGGCTATCTTCTCCCCTTCATCTCCTGTATGCGTGAATACCACCTCTTCGTCTTCATCGGGAACGACTTGATGACATTGACGAAATTCATGTTCCAGCTCGAGAGCGATGGTGTTCCTGCTTTGGAAAATGCCGCAAACTTCGTTTTGGTCCTCGTCATTCTGTTAGTCAACTGGCTGACCAATTTGCTCACCGGAGCAAGTATCAGCAAAGGAGTAGGAGGTAATAACTGATGCCGAAAATCACATTGGAAAACGTTTCGAAACGTTGGGGAAACTTCTATGGGGCGGATAGAATCAATCTCGTCATCCCCGATAACGCCTTTGTCACTCTCTTAGGTCCTTCCGGGTGCGGAAAGACTACGACCTTGCGTATGATCGCCGGGCTTGAAACCCCGACCGAAGGAAGAATCCTCTTTGATGACAAGGTCATCTTCGATGCCAAAGAAGGCATCAACGTTCCGGCTTCGGAACGCCATGTCGGATTCCTCTTCCAGAACTACGCTCTCTGGCCGAATATGACCGTCTATAAGAACATCACTTTCGGTCTACAGGCGGTCAAACAGGATATGCCGTTGCTCGATAGCGAATATATCCGTCTGAAGAAACTGGCTACCTGCTTAAGAGACTTACCGACCATCCGGAAATGCTACCATTATTCCGAAGATCATGGAGGCAAGATCAATGAGAAGAGAGCTCTTCTTTATCTCATCGATACTTTCGAAATCTCTTTGACTTCCGCCAAAGAGATCCAGGCGCTTCATCTGGAAAAGCTGAGTGATGAGGAAGCAACGAAGCTCGGAGAAGCGCAAGCCAAGGAAGCCGAAAACAAAGCGGAGGAGAGAGCAAAGAAACTCGAAGCGGGTGGTAAATTCACCCTCAACGAGAAGGGCGAATACCTCGATAAGGAAGGAAAAGTCGCCCATAAGGTCCGTAAGTTCGATAGCGAAGAGATCGACTTGCGCGTTAGAAGAGTGGCCCGTATCGTCCATATCGGCGAATTCATGGACCGTTACCCGAGTGAACTTTCCGGCGGTCAGCAGCAGCGTGTCGCTATCGCCAGAACTCTCGCTCCGGATCCGAAAGTCATCTTCATGGATGAACCTCTTAGTAACCTCGATGCAAAGCTGCGTCTTGAGATGCGCTCGGAACTGAAGAGACTTCATGCCAATACCGGTGCAACCTTCGTCTATGTCACCCACGATCAACTCGAGGCTATGACGCTTGCTAGCCACATCTGTCTGATCAACAACGGTGCGGTGCAGCAATACGATGCCCCGCTCGATGTCTACAACAAGCCGAACAACCTCTTCGTCGCGGACTTCGTCGGCAATCCTTCGATCACTTTCCTCGAAGCCAAAGGAAAACAGGATGAGGATGGAACCATCCACTTCACTTTCTTCAATAACCGCCATGCTACCTTTATCCCGAACGAACCTTTAGACCTCAAGAAAGAGATTGCCGATCGTAACGCCAAGAAAGCGGAGAAAGCAAGACTCGAAGAAGAACGTAAGAAGGCGAAGGGGTATGTCGAGAAAGGAAACAAAGATCTTTTCTTCAACTACCATATCGCTAAAGTCGATGGCACCAAGGACCGCAAAGAGGAACTGGAACCTCTGGACGACGATTATGTCTTAGGTGTGCGTCCGGAATACTTCCAGCTTTCGGAAACCGGAAAAGGGTTAGACGGTGTTGTCTACGCCGCTATGCCTTCGGGTATGGAGACAACCATCAAGATCGATATCGATGGCTATATCCTCACTTCCGTCATCTTCGGTGCGATGGATTTCTATATCGATGAGAAGGTCAAGATCGATATTCCTTCGAACAACGTGATGCTCTTCGATAAGACGAGCGAAGAGAGAATCGCTTCTGGAAGACTCGTTCTCGAATAATCTATCTAAGGGGGAGAGGAGTTTCTCTTCTTCCCCTTTTTCCTCTCCGAATTTCGTGCGTATAACGAATCTTACAATCCAATAGAATTAAAAAGAGTTGTCGCCTTATTTCTATGAAAAGAAACACTTCTTTCTATTGGCTTCGATAAGCGTTTTGAAATCGGTTGAGAAGATAATTATTCGGCAGAAATTTGCAATTCTTAGAAAAAGAGACTATACTTCTTTTCGTCGAAACGGCGGTGCCGGTGTTCCCGGCTGAGAGAATCCCTACTAGGGTTTAACGCTTTGAACCTGTTGGTCAAGACCAGTGTAGGGAGTTAGACAATTTAACTTTAAACACCATTTGCCTTGACCGACACTCTGTCTCGTCAAGGCAATTTTTATTGCCGGAAAGGAACTTCAACGAGTATGGATGAGAAGAATTCGTCTCAAGTCGATCGGAATCCGCAAACGCCAATGGAAACCGAAAGCGTCTCTTCCCGCAGCAAGAGCAAAAAGGCTATCTCTGAGATTGTCATCGCAGCGATGATGCTCTCTCTTTCTTTGGTACTGAAAGGTTTTGCAGAACTTTTCCCGTTCCTCAACTTCCCTCAGGGCGGAAGCATCACGGTTATTCTGGTTCCGCTTGTTCTCTGCGCCTTATATTGCGGACCGGTCTGGGGTACCGTCATCGCGATTGCCTTCGGTCTTTTTGACCTTCTCTGGGATGGCGCTGCCGGCTGGTTTGCCAATCCCTTCGCTGCCTTAGTCTGCTCTTTACTCGATTATGTCGTTGCTTTCGGAATCATCGGCTTAGCTTCTATCTTCCGTAAGCAGTTCTTTGAGAAGAAGACCTTTGCACCTTTGGTTGCTCTTCTTGGGGTCGGCCTTCTTCGCTTCGTCTCCCATTTCTTCTCCGGTGTCATCGTCTTCAATAACCTTACGGCCTACGACGGCGATGGCTTAGTCACCGCGATCACTCCGGATTTCTCTTCGGCTTCCGTCACTTATTCGATCGTCTATAACGGCGCCTATATGTTCCCGACGATCGCTCTTTCTTTGATCGTCATGGCTTTGCTTCTGAAACCTATCTACACCACCTTCAACCTTCCTTGGATCAAGGTTCTGGAACCGAAGAACCTCGATGTAAAGGATGTTGCTGACAATACCACCCAGGATATCCTCGATTCTCTGCTTCCGTATCTGGAAGGGGCGTTTGGCCTATTAGCCATCTGGTCGATGGTTCCCTCTAGCGATACCTTAGGCGAAAAGTTAGTTACCAAGATGGCTAACCTCGGTTACTTCTCTATGCTTCTTGCCGTTGTGCTTGATATTTATCTCGGGGTCCGTCTTTATCAGGCTCTTAAGAAGAACGACAAAGCCAAAGCGAAGACTTATGTTCTTTATCTCCTTCTTTCGTTAGTCGTTATCGGGTTATCTATCGGCGGTATCGTCTCCCAGTACACCTATGGAGCGGCACCGGCTGAGGATTGATAGAAAGGTAGTTCTCCCAAGGAAAGCGGATGGCGAAAGCCATCCCTTTTCTTGTATGATGGGCATGCCATTGCTCTAGGGTGAAAGTCCCAATAGGCGTAGTTGTCGACGAACCAGATAGCGACTCACAAAGCGTAGACCGGTGACGGAGCGTGAAAAGAAGTGATAGCGAAATCGTAGCCCTACGGATAGAAATGTGATACCAAGGCGCTTT
>ONBI01000041.1 GCA_900316035.1 uncultured Eubacteriales bacterium | reverse complement strand
AAACACCGGAATGCCGAGCTTATGTGCCTGGTCCGCCAGAGACCATGCCCATTCCGGCTCCGTATGAATCTTCCTGCTCTGAGCTCCGGTCATGGTGCCGACAACGATCCAATTGATTCCGGAAAGGTCAACTGTGCCGGGATCGTCGAATAACGGCTCAAAGGTAACATGGTAATGTTTTGCTCTGACGTTTTTCCGAAGTGCATCGATACGCCACAGTTCTGCTTTCCTCGTCACCGTAACGCCAAACCATGCGTTTTCCAGATCGGTATCAAAATCCAGAAGTTCAGGTCGCTTGGTAAGGAACAGGAACTGATGCTGTGGATTTTCACGGATCTTTGCAAACACTTCGTCTCTCCATTCCGGCTTCCATCCAGAGAGATCGCTCATGCCGGTGAGAAGAAAGTTCTGCGGGCGTTTCTTCTCCATCCTCTTAAGCTTGCCTGGAAAGAACTCAGGATCAGAGAAGTCATCCATCATATGCCAGCGTTTCACATTGTTGCGGGCATAGCAATAGGTACACCCCACTGTGCAACCAATGACGATATTCAGGTTCTGAATCTGATCTTTGATACAAATACTCATGACTTCTGCCACTCCTCAAGATTCTTTCGGATGCGGTCGAGGTATTCCTCAAACTGGGTAATTTCTTCCTCCGAAAAACCTTTGTAGTAAATACTGCCCATCTCAGCAGATACAGAATCGTACTCGCCCTTTAAGGCATGTGCTTTTTCCGTCAAAAACAGGAGCGTTTTTCTTTTGTCTGTTTCAGACGGAACACGGCTTATCAGCCCTTGATTTTCCATTCTTTCCAGCATCGTAGTAAGAGATGTTATCGCTAATCCGCATTTCGTCGAGAGTGACTTGATTGAGATACCATCCCCTTGCCACAGCACATAAAGAATACGTCCCTGGGCTCCATTAAACGCATCAATATTCTTTTCACTGAGAACCTTCTCGAAAATCCGGTCTCCAAGCTGTTTTATTTTGGTGACAAGAAATCCTCCATTCATGTCTATGCAAAAACCTCCTATATAGTAGTTTTTTTAAAAAACATACTATATAGGAGCTTTATTGTCAACCGTTTATATGTCTTAATAGGTAGATTCCGATTTGTATAAACTCTCTTAACATCTAATCCACTGTCTCAAATTGTGACATCTAATCCGAGTGCTATGGTGTTTTTGAATGTTTTTTATACCACTCAGCTTGCTTTTTGTACTTTTTCTCATCAGGCAGCAACCAATAACGAACGGGCGGGTACGTGTTGCGGAAAAACAGCAATCTAAAAGGAAAACATATGATTACCGCTAATAAAATAAATCCAAGGAAAAAAGCTTTCCATCCATAAATCAAAATCAGCAGTAAAGGCGGCCCACCATTATTGTTGTATGCCATATTTAAAATCCCCCTTGTTATTTTTCTTATTTTACCATATTTTGTGCAATATTTTGATGTGTACAGCTTCCCCTCAGTGCGGACTGGATGTCTCTCTTTACACAATATCGAGGCGGTATAGTGTGTGGCCCCGGCACGATTTCTGACGTCAATCCGTCATCATGTATTGAGCTTGATCGATAACCCCTTGGACGGCCTCGTCCTGATAATCAGGCGGATAGTTATATTTTTTGAAGACTTTACGGATGGCAATCCTCATTTTAGCCTTGGTGTAATTCATAGTTCAATTCAAAGGTCATTTCAAAGTTCAATTTATGGTTGATTTCATAGTTCATAATGGGCGTTATAGGAAGCGTAGATGATCTAATAGAGCTAAATGTCAGGAAAACAGCCCAGCCATTTTTTATGCTTAGAGTCAGGAGATTCTTTGTTCTCCCATCGGTGTAAGGAACACTCATGATTGCTATCATTTGAAAATGGGTGTGATGTCTGAACAGACTTTAAGCCATGTTTCAGTCAATGACACTCTGCCGGTAATTGAAGTAGGAGTACTCTGAGTCGGCTTCATTGCCCAGCCTGATTATACTTCCTTTATGCATCGCCCTCTCATCATGGCTTGCCATGATGACAAGATGGGACGAGGAATAATCGGTCAGGATCTGCATCACCTTGTCAGCGTTCTTATCACTTAACGATGAAGTGACTTCATCCAGAAGAAGGATCTTCTTGTTCTTCCCCAGTTCATTGGAAAGGGCATAGAGGATTTCTTCTCCGCCGGACAAACCTAAGACAGATCTGTCTTCAGGCTCAAGGAAGTTCTTCGGTGCTTTGCAATCAAGATAGACGTTTTCTCTCACAGTAAGAAAATCAATCAGATTCCCTTTCGGAAGGAGAAGGGAAATATTCTTCCTTCTCAGTTCATCAAGTCTTTCTGAAGTAAGTCCATTTACTTTCTCTCCGTCAAGAAGATAGTCTCCGGTGTAGTCCCTGTCCAGCATGGCTAGGATATAAAGAAGGGTTGTCTTGCCGCACCCGTTGTCTCCGGTCAGGAAATAGAGTCCGACATCCGGAAATCTCAGAGTCAGATCAGAGAAGACCGTCGTATTTCCGATCTTCTTATGGATGCTCTTTAGGTAGATCATATCAGTATTCCTCCCTTAAGAAGGAAATCATGTTTCTCCTGGAGAAGACGGAGAGGCTGGTAAGAAGATAAACAAGTGAAGCATAAAGCAGCAACACTCCGTTAGTCACCAGTGCCCAGGGAGAGAAGACAAATAAAGGAATCTCCATATCGGCTATCGCATTGAAAATTGTCATGATCAGCTGGTAGATGCCTAAGGAGATACCAGTTGAAAGCAAAAGGAAGCCAATATGAATCATATTGTTCTTCATTACAATCCGGTTCTCTCCTTTCAGTTTCAGTAAGAAGATATAGGTCCTGTCTGACTTGCAGGATACCCTGGCATAGAGGATGGCAAAAATAAGGTAGATGGGTGTCATGATCAGGAAAGGAAAGAGGTAGGACTGCTGAGAGATGTTATAGGGAGCAATGGATTCAAAAATGTCCCTATCATGAGAATTCATCTCATAGATAGAGCCGTAATGTTCCATGATCCTTGACTCATCGTAGAAGGTACCGGTAGCAAAGAAGGCTATCATGCTGAGGAACATGGCAAAGACAAGAAGGAAAGGCCATTCCCGGATAAGATTCTTCCTAATGTATTTCCAGATCATTTCTTCAGCCTCCAAGATAAGATCAGATAACCGGCCAGCATCACCAAAAGCAGGCTGAAAATGGTATATAGGCTTCCGTAGAAGAAGGAGAAGAATCGGAAGGAGACGCCGACAAGGGAAAGCATTCCTCCGATGATGCTGCTCAGAAAGAATGTGACAAAGAAGGGAAGCATTAGCAGGAAGAAGATGCCTGACTTTGTCATGCCAAGGGAGGATAAGACTCTGATGTTTTCTCTGTTCTGGTACAAGGTATAGGCAAAGAAGCCTATCTCACAAAGGACAATCAGGACAAACATCAGATAGTAGAACATGCCGTATGTGAACTGGGATGTCGGCAAAGCGACGGAAGAAACATATGAATTATATTTTGAAACAGGGTGCCTTTCCGCTGATTTGTCATTCATATCATCAATTTGGCTTTTCATTTCAAAAATAGGATTGACTATAGTATAGAGATGAGAAGAAAGGAAATATGCCAGTCTCAGTCTTCTGCCTTTTGTCTCAAGGATGACAGTATCATGCTTGTCATATTCGGATTCCAGTTTTCTTGCGGTGTTATTGCTGATCAAGACAGTGTCTGAATATAATCCGCTTTTTACTTCAAAGCCGAAATTGACATATTCAGCCCTCATCGCTGAGCCGAAGAGCTTATTGAAGTCAGGTTCGTAATCATTGTCAGAAGAAAAGGAAGGAACATCATATTTCTCGATATGGTTGCTTACCAACTCAGGATTGAAGACATAAAATGTGTCATCTTTTAAGCTGATAGGCAGAGAATCGAGATTGTATTCTTTTTTGAAGGTGTCTTCGTTGATGAAAACAAGAGAATAGTTTTCTTTCATTACCCAATCTGCATAGTTTAACTCTGACCTGAAGTAGTCGGATTCATTATTCTTTTCATTCATCAGAAAGATATCACTGTCTACAGTGTTATCAATGACAAAATCATAGGTACCCTGATTATCTGGATAGACAATATGATTATCTTTGAAGCAATTGGGATACTTTGCCTGATAATAATCATAAGTGCTCTGATTGCAGTAGGCCAGACTATCCTGAGGAACAGAATCAGATTGTCCGATGGGAATCCTTGAATCGATGCAATGGTAAGAGTGATCGGGAAATTTATTCCGGATTTCATCTGATGTAATATCGGATTTAGGACCTAAGATAACGCAGCGCTCAGTATTGACAACGGGAATGCTCGAAAACAGCATATCTGATCTTAGTGCTTCACATCCGCAGTATCCAAGCATCATGATCAGACTTAGCAGGACCGTGTTTAGTAGGGTGAATATTCTGGTTGAGAAAAGATACTTTAAGGAAAAAGACTTATGGCTTAGCCTGTAGCATATACCATTCTGGTCAGTTGAATCCTTGGCCTTTGAAAGGGCTGTCTTAACCTGCTTCAGAGTATGATTTCCAAACTCATAGATTTCATCAGCAATCGAGTCGATCAATACATCATGAGAAACAACAACGACAAGACTATACTTCGAAAGCTCCTTGACTCTGTCGATGAAGTACTCCCTGTTTTTATGGTCTAAAGAAGATAATACTTCATCAAAGAAGTAGATTCTCTTCCTGTATTTCAGAGATCTTTTCAGTGCGATAATCTCCTGTTGACCCTGAGACAGAGTGTTTGCTTTACGTTTGCTTTCCGACTTAACACTTTTATCATAGACATTTAGATTTTCACTTGCGCTGAGGAAAGTAAGAAGGTTATTCTTCTAAAAGACATAGGCAATATCATTCCTTCTGATCTTTGCCCTTTCCTTGTCCTTTAGTGACCTGACATCTTTTCCGTTGTATTTGTATTCCCCTTCAAAAGAAGGGTCCAAAAAAGAAAGAATGTTCAATAAAGTGGTCTTACCCGATCCGTTCTCGCCTTTTAAGACAACAAGGCCGGTATTCGGTAAGACAAGATGATCAACCGAAAAAAGATTCTGCTTTCCGAAGTTCTTTTTCAGGTTGGTTAATTCAATCATAACTGGATGTTAAAACTTTTTGATGCTTCGGAATCAAAAGTATCGAGAGAGGTATGCGAGCCATGATAAGTATGCATATATAAATCAACTGAAATGTCTTTTGGCTTTGAATCTGATTCAAAGCCATATACGCCATAAAAAGTAAAATTAAACGGAGTGGAATCATTTACACCATTGGTACATGGTCCGGAATAAAGCTTATCATCATTTGTAAAATGGGGAACTGCCAATTGGCCATCGCTTGTCTGATTCAATTTCCAGTTGTATTTAAAGCTTTGATTATAGGTAATCGAGGTGTCTTTCAAGTCTTGCGATGTTTCAATATAAGCATTTAATCTGAAATCAGAACTGCTCTCCAAATCATTTGGGTTGGCTTCAAAATCCTGTTGCGAATCATAATAAGAGTTGGAATAATGCATTGGAGTAGTCTGAAAAGATGGCAGACTATTTTCATCCATTATGCCATCAATACAATTGTATTTCGTTTGCTTATCATTATCTTCAGAAGAATAAGTATATCGTGAACTATGTGGATTCACACCTCTGAGGAAACGCAGTCCCTCACTGCCGGCTCGATGTCCATCGCTTGGAGTCTGATAGGCATTGGTAATATCGGTCAGTCCGGTAAATTTTGTTTTGATAGAGATTCTATCCAAGAAACCTGCGTGTGTTCCATCAAACCAATTAAAAAGTCCGCCTTTATATTGGACGGCATTATTAACATATATATCTGCTTGATACATCATAATATAGCTTGGCTGATAGTAGGAATAAACCTCGGTGGATTTCCACATCTGATAGACTTCATAGTTGAATGTGAGAGTTGCCACAACATCTTTTTTAATATGCGACAAAGTAGTGATTGATTCACTCGTATAAGGGACAAGCCGCTCTTTGCAAGCGACATCTTTACGTGCAATCTTTGAAAAAGGGGTAACGAAAGCGTAAGTTGAAGACATAAGAAATACAGAAATTATGGGTAAAACCAAAACCGATGTTTTCATTATAATTGTCTCGCTTTGGCATTATTTTAATGATAAGAATAATTGTTGTCAATTAAAGCTGGAATTATATGAGTTGATGTGTACCCCGACTCTATCCGGACTTTTTCAAGGGTTCGAAACTAGACCAAAATAGAGAAAAATCCCAGCCTTCCTCAGGCTGGGGCATTCCTCAAAAGTCCCGTATTTATCGCATTATTTACGACTCATAGACACTACCGTCTCCACATGCATCGTATTCGGGAACATGTCGACCGGCTGAACCTTCTTCACTTCATAGGCGGAAGAGAAAAGAGCGAGGTCTCTTGCAAGCGTCACCGGATCACAGGAAACATAGACGACTCTTTCCGGAGCCATCTGAATAAGAGCGTGGATGAACTCCGGCGTAGAACCTTTCCGAGGAGGATCGAGGATCACGACATCGAATTTCTCCTTCGTCTCCAACATATATTCGGTGCAATCTCCTTTGAGGAAGGTGGCGTTTTTGATGTTGTTGATCTTGGCGTTCAAACAGGCATCTCTTACGGCGTCTTTAACGATTTCTACACCGACGACTCTTTTGACATACGGAGAGCAGCTCAGTCCGATCGTTCCGGTTCCGCAGTAGGCATCTAAAAGAGTATCCGTAGGTTTGAGCTCGGCAAAGCGGATAGCGGTTCCATAAAGCGTCTCAATCTGTTTTGCGTTGACCTGATAGAAGGACTGCGTGGAAATGAGGAACTTCTTTCCGAAGATGGTATCCTGGATCTTGGTGTGACCATAGATCGGGATATCTTCTTCTCCCAGGATGACGTTTGTCTTTCTCTTATTGACGTTGAGAACAAGACCGACGACTTCGGGAACCTGCTTCATGAGGTCTTTGGCAAAGTTCTTGATGCCTTTTAAATCCGGATCGTTGACGACCAGAGTGACAAGCGCCTGACTCTGATCGGAGTTGGTTTTGATAAGAAGATGCCTTATCTGACCGAATCTTCCGTCTTCGTGATAAGCGCTGTAGCGGTACTTTTCAAAAAGAGAGAGGAGAACCGGAACGATCTTGCTCGCTAAGGGGCTTTCCATCAGGCAGTCTTCCACACCGATCAGATTATGGGTTCCCCCCTGATAGAATCCGGCTTTGATTTTCTTTTTCTTGTTATCGAACCTCACCGGCATCTGAACCTTGTTACGGAAACGGGTCGGTTCTTCTAATCCTAAGGTTGGCTGAACCTCGATATCCAGATGAGCGAACTTATGAAGCAGGTCCTTCACTTTCTCCTGCTTGTATTTAAGCTGCTCCGGATAACTAAGATGCATGATCTGGCAGCCACCGCAATTGGGGTAGTATTTACAGATGGGAGTGACGCGATAAGCAGAGGAAGTCTTTCTTTCTTCTAAGACCGCATGGTCGAGTTTCCCATAGGAAAAGAAGGTCGCTATTCTTCCTTCTTCTCCGGGGAGGAAATTATCCAAGAAACAGGTCGTCTTCTCATCGGGATGAGCGATTCCTCTTCCGAAATCGTCTAAGCCTACACATTTGACATCAAATACACGTTTCGTCATTCTTCTTCTTTCTCCTTCTGCTGTCTTCTTGCTTCTAAGGTCGCATAGATATCCTTGGTATCCTGTAAAAGGGAAAGGCAGTTTTCCTTTTCCTCTTTCTGACGGGAGAGGAAATTATCCATATAGGAGAGATACGTTTCGAAGATGACGATCGAGGAGCGGTAGACACAGTCCAAAGAGAGTTCCTTGAAGACATCGTCATTCGAATAGAAGAAGAGATAGGAAGAATGGGCGATCTCGCTGGAGAACTCATAGATAGTCGTCAGTTTCTCCCCTTCCTCTCCCTGGTCTTTTTCATAGTACTTAAGACCGGCAATCCGCTCTAAGCCATCGCGGAAATTCAGTTTCAGGGTATTGTCTTTCTTGACATCGAAAGCGGGGCAGGCATAGAGCCAGCCGTACTCGATGAACTTCTTCATGTCCTTGCTCTTGAGGTCATGCTCCTTCATCTCTTCCTTGATCATCAAAAAGGCTTCGTCAAGTTCTTCCTTGGAGAACTCTTCTTTATTGCGATAGAAGTTGTTATAGGCTAAATGCTTCTTATACGCAAACCTCACCTGGTCTCCGTTATCGACTAATATCTTGACGATACATTCCGATTCATGGATATTCCGCCAGGCGGAGAAAGCGTCGCGGTAGAGGCCCATCGAGATCATCTTCATGACGGAGTCGATCTGTTTGAACGTCGTCTCAAAAAGATCGTTCATCAAGGTGACATCCGGATTGATACGGCTTAAAGGATGGTTGATGGATTCAAAGTAGTTATCGGTCGCTACAAGCGTTGCAACCAAGGGATCGTAGTAAGAGAAAAGATCTTCTCCGGAGGAGGATTCCTCCCCTCTGCGGCTGGCTAACAGCTTTCTTGCCGCTCTTGAGCTGAGAAGGGAAAGCTCACTATCCCCGGCCTCTTTTTCGCCGAAATATTCGTTCCGATATTCGAATTCCCCGATGCAGAAATCCACCAATTGACTTAGGGCATGGTTTCTTTCGCTCATCGAAAGAGGCTGTTTCCCTAAGGCCTTGATCAACCGTTCATAAGCCGTAAGAAAGACGCGCCGGATATCGGCTTCATCGACAAAGACGTTGCGTTTGGCAACCTGCTGATCGAGGATGATGAGGATATCCTCTCTGTCTTTCTCTTCGGGATTCATACGGTTCCTTCTTTTCTTCCGTTTTTACCGGCTAAATATCCTTCCAGTAGACTTACTCCCATGTTATAGCCACCACAGGGGAAAGCAAGATCGAGCGTTTCTCCTAACACATGGTAAGAAGGATCTTCTTGATAAGAAAAGCTAGGATAGTTTAGCAGAGAAAGAGGGAAACCGCCATAGGTTACCTGACTATCCTTGAAAGGATAAAGGGAAGCAAAGGTAAAAGAAAGAGGTTCTCCTCTCTTCAGATGCTTTTCTTTCAGGTATTCCTTTAAGAACTGAGGATAACAGGAAAAGGAAGTATCCTCCTTCAGTTTCTTTCCTTCGACTAAGGTATAGTCCAAGGAGAAAGTGAAATCCTTCCCTCCTTTTTCTATGGCTTGAGTAAGAGGAAGCGTGAGATTGAACAAGGCGATTCCACTTAATCCGTCTTCCTTAAAAAGGACTTCTCCGTCTTCATAAGCAAGCAGTTTTTTCCCCGCAAATAAAGAAAGTCTTCCTTTCAGGCGGTTGTTTTTTAAATAGGAAGGAATCTTCTCTTTGACCGAAACCGGACAGAGAAGAGGAGAAAAAGGATGGAAAGAGACTTCTTTCGGGAATAAGGCAACAGGGAAGGTAGGCCGATCGAAGGATCTGCCACCGATAGCGACATAAAGATCGTTATAGGAAATAGCCACTTCTTTTCCCTCACTATCGCATGCTATGACTCTCTTTTTCTCCCTATCCCATCTCTTAGCTTCCAGAGGGTAAACTTCGAAGTTCTTTCTTCTTTTCAGTCCCTCCAGAAGACAGGAGAGAAAACACTCGGAGCGGTTGAAGAAGGGATAATAGAGTTTTCCTTCTTTCCGATAGGCAAAACCGAGATTCTTTTCTAAGTAATTCAGGAATTCCTTTGCAATATCCGGATTCAGGAAAGAGAGTTCCTGATGTTCCTGATAAAACTCCGGATCTAAAAGATCTTCATTGAAAAAGTTGCATCTTCCGTTTCCGGAGACAAGGATCCTTTTTCCTAATGTGAAATTCCGTTTCGATGGTTTCTCTAAAAGGAGAACTTTCCTCTCTTCGGGAAGGGTAAGAGCCGTGAGTAGGGCGCTCGGTCCTCCTCCGATCAGAAGAACATCAGAGGATCTTACTTCCATCTCCGCTCTTCCTCTTCTTCAAAGGCTCCTCTCCTTTGATATAACCTAAAGCGACACAGTCAAAAGGAAGAATCTCCCCTTCCAACTTCAGATTCTCTTTCAGGACTTCTTTTCCTTTTTCACTCTGAAGCGTAGGAACCACCGAATGGATCCAGCAGGAAGATAGACCGAGGTCGGTCGCTTCCAAAAGGACATTCTCAATCGCCGCTCCGACATTGAGTTCGTTGAGATGATCCGCGTTTTTGGCAAACGTGAAGAGAATCGCTTTCGCCCCGTAGAAGTTTCTTTCGATCCCGAGTTCTTCAAGAATTTTCTCCTTGATAGAGCTGTCCTGCACCAAGACAAAATAAAGATCCTGGGAGTTTCTTCCCGTCGGCGCCTCGATGGCGGCTTTAAGAAGCTTCTCTAAGTCCTCTTTCCTGATTTCCTTATCGCTAAAAGAACGAACCGAATGTCTTTTTTCAATCAATGAGAGCTGATCCATGTTTTTCTTCTCCTTCTTTTCTTCTTATTATAGTTTCTTCTCCTGCTTTTTCCGTAAAAAAAGACTTCCCCACAGAGGAGGAAGTCGCTTGAATCAAATCGATTACTTGCTTAAACCGAGCTTCTTGATGAGAGCGGTATATCTTTCCGCATCGATTCTCTTCAGATAAGAGAGAAGGTTCTTGCGGCGGGCAATCTTGATATCCATACCACGCTTCGACGAATAGTCGTGCTTGTTGTTGGTCATATGGACGGTGAGCTTCTTGATCTGCTCGGTGAGAATAGCAATCTGAACTTCGACGGAACCGGTGTCCTTCTCGCCTCTCTTGTTCGCCTCGATAACCTTGGTCTTCTCTTCTTTCGTAAGTGCCATAATCCAATACCTCGTGTATCTTTCTACGTTCTTTCCAGTCCTCGGTGAAACGAGGAGTCACGCCGATGACCAGCAAGACGCAGTGGTTATTATACTCGTTTTCTTTCTCTGCGCAAGGAATATTTCTTTCTCAGATCGCCGCAAGATAGAACGCGGAACTCAGAGATAAAAGGGAAATCGTCCAAAGAGAAAGCATCCAGGAAAGAACCCTGGAGACGGTGAACTTCGTAGGGAGCGTTTTACTTTCGTCATACCCTTTCGAAAGGAAATAGGAAAAAGGAAGCAGGATAGGAACAATATAGCGGAAATCCATACTGCATCCATAAGGCATCGAGATCTGAAGATAAAGGAACATCAGAAGGATACCAAGCATCAATAGCCCCATAAGGAGATCCGATTCTTCTATCTTTCTCCTCTTCTTGACGAAAAGATAAATCATCCGCACCCAGAACGTGAAATAAGCAAGATAAAGAAAGAAACCGATGAATACTCCTAATAACTGCAGTCCCACCGAGCTATAGGTGAACTCACCGAAGAGCGAGGAGCGGAGAGCATAGAGGAGCAGGTTATAGTTATCGAAACTGCTGCAGAAGGCGCCATTTGCGGTAAAGTCCGGAAGATAGAGAGGAAGAAGATAACGGATCAGAATGTTGTAAGCTGGATTTGTGTAAATCAGCCCGTAATTCAGGAAATCATAAGAATCGATATCTCCGATCCTATGACGCAGCACCCATCCTCTGGTCCCGGTATAGAGAGCCGGATTGAGATTATTGAAAACATAGAAGAAAGGAAGCCCATAGACATAATGGGTATAGAAAGACCACCAGAGGCCGAGAGGGGCGACGAGAAGAAGGAAGAGAAGATACTGAAGAAGGAGATTTTTCAGAGAGAGGGTTCCTTCCTTCTTCCTCATCGTCTGAACCAGTTCATAGAGAAAACCGAAAGCCATCCCTAAAGCAATCGTGGAAGCTGAAAGCTTGCTGAACATCGCAAGTCCTAGGAAAAGCGAAGAGAGCAAGAGGGAAGAGAGTCTTTTCCCTTTGGTGAACCAACGGAAATAGAAATAGAGGGAGATCACCGAGAAGCAAGTAGCTAAGCTATCGTTGTTCAATTGGCCCGAGAGAAGAATCAGAGCGGGATAAAGGGAGAGGAAAGCGACTGCCAGAGTTTTCGCTCTATCGGAAAGAGGAAAGAGGAAGACCGTCTTGAGAAAGAAGAGGGAAGTAAGAGTCATATAGAAAGCAGAAAGGATACGGCAGGATCCATAGAGGACTTCGCTGTTGCTCTCGAGGACAGAAAAGACATTGACTGCTTCAAAGACATGCATGAACATCCCTTGGAGAAAAGCGTTGAGCGGTGGATGATAGAACTGATAGATTGAGTCCGGAGTGATGAATTCCGTCGGGAGTTTTCCGGTCTCATAGAAACTCAAGGCATAACCGTAGTGTCCTTCTAGTCCTCCGGGAAAGGTATCGTATTGGCGGAGATGTTCTTCGCTATAGAGGACATAAGTGAGCCGAAGAACAAAACCTACCAAAAAAAGAAGAAACCATATTTTCCGGTAAGTGAGCTTGTGCTTCTTGAAAAGTACAAAGAAAGCAACCAGAATCCCAGCTAAGAGAATGGTGCCATAGATTTTGGCGACCGCGCCATTAGAAGGAGTAGTAGTATCGTTCCAGGCTTTGATGAAACAATAGGAAGCAAAAGCAAATAGAAAAGAAAGAAAACAGAAGAAAAACTCATAAAGGGGTAGCTTCCGCTGTGCAAAATTTTCTCTCCTGATCTCTTCCGGTGAGTTTCCTTCTTCGATAAAAATAGCCATGTTTATCGCCGCTTGTTCTCCACAATGCTTTATCTGCTTAAACCTTCCCGCATTCTACTATCCTAAGAAAGGGAAATCAATCTTCTGCGGATTCCAAAACTTCGTTCTCCGCAAGAAAAGGTTCCACGAAATCTCTTCGGTGAAGAGGAAAGAAAGTTTCTAAGAGAAAGGTCTACTGAAAAAGAGGAGTGTTTTCTCCCCTTAAACAATTCTCACCGGTTACTTCTTCGCTTCTTGTGAAGCAGAAGACGAAGAGTCTTCGCTCTTCTTGCCTCGCATTCCCTTCCAGGAGGAAACGAAGAAGACGAGAAGAACAATCAGACTTCCGAGCCAAAAAACAATGGAAAGAAACATAAGAATGCTCGTCGTAAGAAAAAGCAAGTAGGTAGTGTTCGCATATTCCCAAGTGAGCCCACTGGGAGTAATGTAGCGATAGTAATTGGAAAGCCCAATGTAGAATCCAATCAAGGAGGCAAAATGAAGAGCAATTGCAATTTTTGTACAGATATTTTGTCTTTCCATCTTTTTTTCCTCGTTTTAGTCATACATATCAACAAAGTAATTACATCCCGTAGCCCCAGAATTCGTCTCTATTTTGTCTCTTCCGAGGAACCCTCTTCTTCTAGTCGTCATGCTGAAATGGCAGTACTCATGGAAGGCATCGCGACTTCGAGTAGAATAACTGTTGCTCATCTCAAAAAGCAAGTTTACTTTTAACCAATATGTATATTCTGCAGCAGGAGAATGATCAGAGAACTCAAAACGCCATTGTGCTTCCTGCTGCTTCGTGTCATAACTTCTATTCACTGAAGCAGAAATTACTGGTTCACTGGATGATATCGAGACAGATTCACTTTCTGTGAAGCCGAGGGTATTGCTGCTCTCTTTGCCGGTCTCCAGTGATAATAGCCCAGCATCGCTCACCTTAACTCCTTCCTTGTTCGAAAATGAATCAGAGACACTCTGACCAAAAGAGGAAGTTATCGTTTTTTGAAAAGTGGAGGAGAGCGGAGAGATGGCTTTGTACGTAATCTCTCCGCCATATTCCTTATTTACCCATTGATATGCAGCAAGATGAAGAAAACCTCCAACCAGATAGGAATCATAGTAGTTCGACCCATCTGGTTGTTTATTCCTATTGGCTCGCTCGTCATGGCCGGGGCAGAACATTGCATTGACGGAGAGCAAATAAAGATCTGATTTCTCTGTATAGGAATGTTTGTAAAGCGAAGTCCACACCCTACAAACACCATTGGCATTATGAATTTCATCGACTTGACTTGCATCATGAAACTCTACAAACTGAGAACCATCAATGTCAGAAGCATTTACGGAAGGAGACACATTCTTAACAACAGGCGAAGTAGTGAGGCCACCGATGAGGGAGAGAACAGTCAGTAATTCTGCAACCATAAGATAACTTTTTCTTTTCGGGAACATTCTAGCATAAGGATGGATTTTTATCAATATTTAATTTAGGCACATTTTCATTAGGTGTAGATCGAAGCTTCCAAAAAGGCAAAACGAAAACCTCCGCAATTCATTACCGATAGGTCGCTTCTTCTGTTCCCTCTTGCCTCATTTCAGTGAACCCTACCGCCGGAAAAAAGACATTTTTCGAAAGTTCCGTCATCCGCCTCTTTTTAGGGAATTCAGGCTAACCTCGTCGTTACAATCAGCCGCAGTGGCAGACGTAACAATCGTCACGGAATTCCGAAAGGTCTCAGAGTTTTTCACAAGAAGAGAGCACCTTCTACCTTCCGTATCGATTACTTACCCAAGCGAAGATCGTTTCTTCACCCTCTGCACCCTTATCAACCGGTTTCCCCTATTTTTCTTTGCCCCTTATGCCTTTTTTTCCTTGTCTGTCTCACATAATTCTACAGAGCACGTGCCTTCTCTGCACTACCGAAAAGTCAAAAAAATTCCGAGAGAAAGGAGACTCATGCGCCGAAGAAGCTTCCCGAAAAAGTCCTGTTTTTTCTCTTCACTTCTTTCTCTTCCGGAACCTTTTTCCTTTCCTTTCTTCCTCGCCCATCTTAAAATGGTTGAGCATCAAAAACATGAATGGTTTACTGAAAGTCGATAAAGAAGCGGGTTATACTTCCACGGATATCGATAACCTCATCAAAAAAGCATTTCATACGAAGAAAGTGGGTCACTTAGGAACCCTCGATCCTTTTGCAACGGGTCTGTTGATCCTCGGAGTCGGCGAAGGAACTAAAATGCTTCCTTATCTTCCGGATGGTGAGAAGACCTATGTCGCTTCTCTCCTCTTCGGAAAGAGGACCGATAGCGACGATATCACCGGAAATTTACTCGAAGAAAGAAAGCCACCTCTCTTCCTTGAGTCCGAACTCAAGGACTGCCTTACCTCTTTCTTGGGAGAGCAGACGCAGATTCCTTCCCCTTTCTCGGCAAAGCATATCCACGGAAAGAAAGCCTACCAGCTTGCAAGAGAAGGAAAAGAAGTCGTTCTTTCTCCGCAGAGGATCTTCATCTCCTCGCTCCGTTTCCTTTCGTATCAGGACGATGTTCTTTCTTTCGAAGCCAAAGTCTCCAAAGGCACCTACATCCGCACCTTAGGAAAAGACATCGCTTCCCGCTTAGGAACGATCGGTACCTTGCTTACCCTGCGGAGAACCGCCATCGGTCCGATCGGAGTAGAAGGAGCAAAGAAAGTGGGCGAAATCAAAGAAGAGGACTTTTTGCCACTGCTATCCCTCTCAAAGCAGATTCCGCAGGTAGAAGTGAGCGGGAAAGAGGCGTTTTTGGTCAAGAACGGATGCCCACTCCGGTTAGAGCGTGAGGAAGACTATCTGTTCTTAGTAGAAAAGGGTATCCTATTAGCCGTCTATCAGAAAGAAAAAGAACACATATATATCTGTAAGAAAGGTTTCTTCCATGGAGATCATTGAAGTAAATATCAAAGAAAAGAAAAAGAGAGAACCCTGCTACTTGGCTATCGGCTTTTTCGATGGTTTCCATAAGGGGCATGAACTGCTTCTTCAAGAGATAGAGAAAGGAAAAGGAGCCAAGAAGGCTCTTCTTACTTTCACCCGCTCTTTCAAATCCTCCCTTAAGAAAGAAAAAGAGGAACTTCTCTTAACCAAAGAAGAGACAGTGGAATACTGTGAAAAAGAAGGGATCGATATCCTCTATGTCTTACCTTTCAACGAAGAGACCTGGAAAGCAAGCGTTAATGATTTCCTCTCTTTCCTGAAGTCCTTGAATCCAAGAGAGATTGTCGTAGGAGAAGATTTCACTTTTGCCTATAAAGCGGAAGGAAATGTAAAAACTCTTGAAAAACTTCAAGAAGATGGTATTGAGGTAAAAGCTCTTCCTCTTCTTTCTCTTCATGGGGAAAAGGTAGCAAGCCGTTCTATCAAAGAACATCTTCACAATAAACAAGTAGCTTTAGCGAAAGAAGAGCTCGGTTATCCTTTCTTCTATACCGGAAAAGTCCTTCACGGTTATCAGAACGGACAGAAGCTCGGCTTCCCTACCGCAAACTTATTGCTTCCGCAAGGAAAAGTGAGGTTACCGGACGGAGTCTATTATACAAGGACCTTGGTAGATGGAAAACTATATTCTTCGATGACCAATATCGGAAGCCATCCGACGATTGACGAACTTCCGATCGATATTGCCGAGACCAATATCTTCGGTCTTAAAGAAGATCTCTATGGAAAAACCATCCGCGTCTATTTCTTAGATTATCTAAGAGACCAGAAGAAGTTCAGCTCCTTAGAGGAATTGCGCTCTCAGTTAGCGAAAGATAAAATAGAATGTCTCAAGAAAGAAGGAAGTACAAAATGAGAAAAATACTCTGTGTCATCGATATGCAGAATGACTTCATCACCGGTAGCTTAGGAACCAAGGAAGCTGTCGCCATCTTACCGAAAGCGAAAGAACTTATCCTTTCCTATCCCGATTACAACATCTTCGCTACCCGCGATAGTCACGACTTTGATAAGTATCTCGATACCCAGGAAGGAAAACTTCTTCCCGTCAAGCACTGCATCAAGAATACCTGGGGAGAGAAGATCGAAGATTCGATTCAGGTCGCCTTACGGAAAGCCCAGGTCTTCGATAAACCGACTTTCGCTTCTTTAAAGCTTCTTGACCATCTCCGTCAGATCTCCCATAAGGAAGAGATCGAAGTCACCTTTATCGGTCTCTGCACCGATATCTGTGTTATCTCCAATGCTCTTCTCTTAAAAGCCTATCTTCCGGAAGTTCCGATCAAAGTCAAAGCGGATTGCTGTGCGGGTTCTACTCCGGAGCGTCATAAGGCAGCTCTTGAGACGATGAAGTCCTGCCAGATTCTAGTCGAAGACTAAAGCTTATTCGGAAACTGTGAAAGCACTACGCCGGGAGTTCTTCTCCCGACGTTTTTGAATTCAAAAAAATTGACCTAGCTGTTATGTACCCCTAATATTGGACCAACACAATAACTTATTCTATATGGTATCAAAGAGTAACGGAATTGGAAAGAACCTGATAAGGTGATTTCCAATGTAGGTACTCTTTGATACGGCTTCGGTTGTACCAGTCTATGTACTCCTCAAGCCTTCTCTTGAAGTCTTCATAA
>ONBI01000011.1 GCA_900316035.1 uncultured Eubacteriales bacterium | reverse complement strand
GTCACCGGTTTACGCTTTGCAAGTCGCTATGAAGTTCGCAGACAGCAACGCCTTCGGGGACTTTCACCCCAGAACAATTACATGCCCAACATACAAAAGGGCTATCCTCGCCCCTAAAAGGTTTGAGGATAGCCCTATAAGAAAACCGGAATCAGTTCTCTTTCTTCGGCACAGAGACAGATTCTTCGTCGTGTTTATGCTTGTTGTAATCGATAGTGCGATAGACAACCCAAGCCGTACCACCGACAAAGAAGAGACCTAAAGCAACATCGAGGCAGATGAGCCAGATACGCCACGGTGACATCTCATACCAGACGATGGAACCAGGAGCGACACCCTGCATCGCACCGGAGTTTGCAAACACATAGACGAGGTTATGGACCGCATTGCGGATCGCAAGTTTTCCCGTCGCGGAAGTCGTATCGAGCTTCGTCTTAGCAGCAAAAACCCAAGTGTGCTGTAAGTCGGTACCGGCTCTTAAACCCTGGTTAGCATCCATATACTGATAGAGGTTGAAGTCGGAGATGACAACACCGCGGAAACCGAATTCATCTCTTAAGACGGTGCCCATCAAGGCATTGTTTCCACCCGCCCAAGTCGTTCCGACATAGTTGAAGGAGGACATGACACCCATGCAGGCAGGCATCTCTTTGGTAGCGATAGTACCGTTAGAGTCAGAGATGTATTTGATCTTGGTCTTAGCGGTCTTAGCTACTATTTCAAACGGTTTGAGATAGATTTCACGTAAGGCCTGCTCCGTCATCCAAGTGCAGAGATGAGCAGTTCTCCAGGTCTCCTGATCGTTAGCGGCATAGTGCTTCATAAAAGCAATCAAGCCTTTATCGGCAGCACCGGAGATCACTTCGGCAGCGATCTTACCGGCTAAGACACCATCTTCGGAATAATATTCGAAGTTACGGCCTGCGAACGGCGAGCGATGCGTGTTCATGGCCGGTCCCCACCAACCCGCATAACGCGGATTCATGGCGAGAGCTTCTTCGCCCATAGAGGTACCCATCTTCTTCGCTAACTCTTTATTGTAGGTAGCTGCAAGCAGAGGTTCAGACATATAAGCGCAGACATTGTTGAGCTTATTCATCAAGGTCGAGAAGCCTTGCGGACCATCGTGGCATTCGATATCGGGAAGCCCGATGCTATCGATTTTCTGGACTTTGTAAGCGTTGTTGTTGAGGAAGTTATCGGCTCCGGAATAATCGCTGTCGGTGAGCTGATCCAGCAACTGGTCATAAGCATCATCATCGTAATCCAAACCACGCATATCGATGGCGGATAAGCCGTTGGAAGCACCGGTCTTCGGCGCTTTATCTTCGCTGTTATTATGTTTCGAGACATCATAGGTCTTTAAGCGATTAGCGATGGTTTCACCGCCGATGGTGATCTTATCGGCAGCAGCATCGTCTGCGGTTGCAGCACTTGGGAAGGTAGAGGTCCAATCATCTCTCGATAACTCGGTAGCATAGCCTTTGGTCTTGGTGCTCTTAAACATCTCATTGAGATCATCAAACTGGTTGGTGGCAGCGACTTTATCGCTATCACGCTTATTGTCTCCTTTATAGATTTCTTTGTTGAAATCTAAAGAGAACTCGAGGTTCTTACCGCTAGAATCTTTGGCAACTTCATGCGAGTTGTTCTTGATCTGGAAAGTGTAGGAACCCTGATCTAAGACATAGCACTTCTCATTCTTATAGTCGTAAGAAGCCAAGTCATCCTTCGCAATCTGAAGGGTGACAGTCTCACTCTCCTGCGGGTTGAGAAGCTTGGTCTTAGCAAAGTCGCCTAAAACGGTGGAGGACTTTGCAATACCACCTTTGGTATAAGGGGCCGTGAAGTAAGCTTCGACCACTTCCTTACCGGCGACCTTACCGGTATTGGTGACTTTGACATCGATCACGATGTTATCGTTGACAAGTCTATGACCAGTGATTTTTTTGGTGAAGGTTGTGTAGCTTAACCCGTAGCCGAACGGATAAACGACGTGCTCTTTATAGGAGTTCTCATCGCTTCCATAACGGGTTTCATAATAGCGATAACCGACGTAGATACCCTCTTCGTATTCGACAAAGTGCGAGGATTTAACGTCATTGACGCCACCCGGGATGGTGCTTTCGTTGATACCTGTGTACTGGTGAACCGAGTTGATAGCAAAGTTCTGGAAGGTCGGATCGGCGGTGAAATCCGCGGAATAAAGATCCGGCGTACGGCCAGAAGGATTGACCTTACCCGCTAAAATCGAACCTAACGAGTTGAAACCAGTCGCACCTGGAGAGCCTGCCCAAACGATACCGGAGATCTTACTATCGTTCTTGAGGTCTCCGATTTCCATCGTAGTGGATTCGTTTAAGACGACGATGACTTTGCTGTAGTTAGTTTTTGCGAAGGAAATCATATCCTTCTCTTCTTTGGAGAGTTCGAGCTGATGCTGTCCGTCGACATAGTTAGCGACTTCGGCAGCCGTATTCGAATTCTTGGCGATGGCTTCTTTAGAAGCCGTAGTCGCCGAAGAATCTCTCTTTAAATCCGTCGAAAGGTCAAGACCTTCGCCTCCGCAGCGGGAGATGAAGACTAAGGCCGTATCCGACTGCTTCGGGGTAAAGGTATACTTCGAAGTCGGGATTTCCCCGATAAAGAAAGTGGACTTATCATAGTTATCCATGACAATATTCTGACGGTCGTAATCTTTATAGTTGTTGGCAAAGAAATTGTAGGCATCGGCATTGACGGTGAAACCGGCTTTCTCTAAGCCGGACTTCGGGGTCGCGCAGGTCGTAGTGTCGACGTTTCCGGAACCCGAGCCACCATAGACCGGATCGACCGAACCTCTTCCTAAAAGGGTGATGCTCTTGTTGGTAAGAGGTAAAGTACCATCGTTTTTCAGAAGGACCATACCTTCGTTACCGATCTCTTCGACGGTCTTCTCACCATTTGCTTTCGCTTCGGCTTTTCCACCGGCATCCGAGGCAGTGGGATAGGTCTGCTTGTAGTAGTCGGTATCCCAGTTCTCGGTACCTTTTGCCTGCTCGATGTGCATCGCTCCCTTGTTAACATACGTATCCAAGACGGACTTAAACTGCACAGAGCAGATTTCAACCGCGACAATACCGGCGGCCGAGAGAGCAAGGAAGGGAATCCACGTTCCTAAGAACGCACCATTCGACATCTTCTTTTTCTTCGACATGACTTTTTCTCCTTTGTTGGCCTTGAAAAGGGACTCCCGGAAAGCCCTTTTATGTGGCGACAAAAAGATAATCAAAATAGAAAGCCCTTTCAAGCGTATGTCGTGGAAAGACAGGTTTAGGTCGTGGTTTGAAAGGCTTTAAGAATTCTTTTTCTTTTCGGGAAGAGGCAACAAGATATCTAAAACGAACATCTCGTCAACCAAAGAAATCGAGGCGTGACCGCCATATTTTTCTGCTATTAACTGGATGGATTTTAATCCATACCCGTGGTTTAAGGTGTCTCCTTTGGAGGTTTCGGGCAAGCCGTTTTCACTGTTTAACGAAAGAGGTCCTTCGTAATAATTGACCACGTGAATCGAAAGGAAACCCTGATGTCTTTTGACTTGAAGACTGATATCTCTTTTCTCTTTGTTCTCGATCTTCATCACCGCTTCAATCGCGTTATTGATGGCGTTACCGAATAAGGCATAGATATCATAAGGAGATAAAAAATCCAAGGATTTACCATCTACGATCGAGGAGAAGACGATGGAGTTGTTTTCGCAACGAAGAGCGTATTCTCTTAAAACAATATCCAGCGCTTGGTTTCCGGTTTTGACCTGGGAATCGTAGATTGCTAAATCTTTATAAATCTCTTCGAATTCTTTCTTTTGATTCTCTTCCTGTTCCATCGCTTGGACACGGTATTTGAAGTCGTGGAACTTAATATTCAGAGATTCGATGTTCTCTTTGGAGAGTTCGTACTGTTTCTTGCTTTCTTCTAAGAGTTCTTTTTCAACCGAAAGTTCGTCTTGGCTTCGGTTGAAAAGAACAAAAGAGAAGAAAAGAAGAAGGATGAGGATACATTCAAAGACATCGACGTAGTAAGAGAGCTGGATGAGTTTTGTGTAGTCCTGATAAGAAGCGAAGATCATCTGTAAAGCGGATAGAACGATGGCGAAGATAACCGCGAGAGAGATCATCAAAGCGGTCTGCCACTGACTGAAGTTCATCCTCAGGACCTCTTTCTTCTGCTTGAAATAATAGAAGAAGATCATAGAGTAGATTAAGATAAGCAAGACAAAATAGATTCCATAGATAAGGAAATAATAACCGACGACATTAGTACTCTGTAGATCCGTATAAGTATCGATCAGATTGTTGATGGCGGTATCGAGCATAGAGAAGAGCTGATGGATAACGTAGCTGGCGGAAGCGATGATCGCGTAGTTGATGAAGTTTCCTTTATAAGAGATAAATAAGGGGATCACCAGTGACGCCATCAGGAAAATATAGAGAAATACCCAAGCAAAGATGTCGGCGATCAGATTTGTTCCAGTAAAGAATGCTGGAATGAAGTAAGCTATAGCAATCGATAAAATAAAAGACAGGATGCTTCTTTGATAAAAATGTTTTCTCTTTTCTAAAAAGGAAGCTAACGGGAAAGCGGCCAGCAAAGATTCAAACACCAAAAAAGCGTTGATTCGATTGATTTCCGAAAACAAAGAAAACTCGTTCTGATTCCCGAAGGTGATAGCAAAAAAGGTGAAGTTCATGAGATATACTCGCCTCCGATATAGCGATTAAGATCGTCGAGGAATTCTTTCTTGCGGCTTCTAGGCATCGAGAGGTGGTCTCCGTTTTTGAGGATGACTTCATTTTTCTCAATACCAACCACCATATCGAGATTCACCAGATAACAGACGTTGCACCTTGAGAAAGGCAGCCCTTTGACTAACTCCTCGACGTGTTTCATCGTGTCGCGGGTATGGAATTCTCCATCTAACGAATGATAGTAAAGGTCGTGGTTGACGACTTCGACATAATAAATGCGATCCGAGCGCAAAGAGGCATCGTGAGAAAGAGGAATCAAGACGGCATCTTTCTTGGCTCTTGTATATAGAACCCGAACAGCTTTCTGCATCTTCATCGCAAAGGAGTAGTAGTTCAGAGGTTTGACGATGAAGTCTAATGCGTCGACTTCATAGCCGTTTAAAGCAAACTGAGCCATGTTAGTGACAAAGATGATCAGAAGAGAGGAGTTCTGAGCGCGGATTTCTTTGGCAAGATCCATGCCGTTTTTCTTCTCCCCGTTGAATTCGATATCTAAGAAAAGGAGATCGAAGGAAGAAAGATCTTCCTTGAGGAAATCATCAGGATGCTGAAAAGAGGAAATTTCAAAATCGAGGTGATTCTCTTTTCCGTAGGTTAGAATCAGAGAAGAGAGGCTGTTGATCGCCTCAATTTCATCATCCACAATTGCGATATGCCATTTCATGCTGTCTTTATGATAAGTCATCTTCCCGAAAAAGGCGAATATCCTTCTTTCTTTTTTGAAACATTTGTCCTCTAAAACAAAGGCTTGAAAAAAGCCTTCCCTTCGGTCAGAAAGAAGGCTCCGGTTGTTATTTCTTCTGTTTTGCGACGTTTTCCTCTAGTAACTTAGAGAACTCTTCGCTCTTCGAACCGATGATGAAGACGACTTTGTTTCCCATATACATGACTGAGTTTAAAGTGGTGTCGATCTTAGTCTTATCTACTTTGCTCATATCGTCTACGAGAACCGAGACGCGGGAACCGCGCTGGCTGATCTCTTTGATGTTGTCGTTTCCGCCGAAGCAGAGGGAGAGAGTCGAAGCGGAGCTTTTGATTTTCTCATCGAAGGCTTTCTCACTGGCTTTGATCTTAGCTTGTTTGCGGCTGATCAAAATGATGATGACAATCGCGACAGCGACTAAGACGATGGCGACGACGAGGATTAAGATTCTCGCCCAATCCGGTAATCCACCGGAAGCAGTAGCCGTGGTTTCTTTTGTGATATCCTCTAAGAAATGATTCATTCAGTTTTCCTCTCCTGATAACCCAGAAATATTCTCTCTTAGTCTCGACGTATAACTCTTGTTTTTTAGATGCAAGAAAGTGACGGTGGTATTGCGGTGATGCTGGAAAGAATAGGAGGTTGCTCTATAGTTCGGTTTTCTTCCCCCATCGACATAGACATCGACCGGTCCTCTTAAGACTTCGACTTTTAAGACATCTCTTCCTTTGATGATCGCTTTGCGGATGGGATTGGGATAAAGGCGGTTATAGCAGGGAGCGATAAGAGAATATTGATAAATATCCAGAGGAGAAGTGATGACCGGAGCACCGAGACTTGTTAAATAACCGGTGGTTCCGATCGGGGAAGCGACAACGATACCGTTTCCTCTTGCTTCGGTGAGGACTTCTCCGTTGAGAGAAACCCGTAAGAAGCAGGTATTCCCTGTCTGTAAGGAGACATCATTGACAAAAGGATGTTCCGTACCATTGAAGAACAAAGAGAAGATCGGAATCGGTTCGACGACCGGATCTTTGCTGAGAAGATCGTTGCGGAATTCCTCAATTTCGTCTAAGGAGTAATCGGAATAGAAACCGAGATGACCGGAATTGATGAGGATATATCTTCCTCTCATCTTGTGTTCGTGAAGAACACGCATCAGTGTTCCATCTCCACCGACCACCAAAAAGAGATCCGGGTTTGTTTCATCGTAGATAAAACCGGCAGCTTCAAGGTCTTCTTTCAGCTTGAGAAGAACGCTGGAATTGTTCTCGCTCCGTTTCGTGCAGAGGAGGAAGTGACAGGGTTTCATTACACCGGTTCTCTTTCCATTTTTCCGCTGTTATTGTATCATAATACCCGTAATAGAGGGATTTGAAATGTCGAGCAACAATATTGAAATTGAAGCAAAAGTTCTGTTGAGCAAAAACGATTACGATAAGCTTGTCCGTCAGATGCATTTTCCGGAGAACAGCACGGTTCAGACCAACTACTATCTCGATAGCAGAGACCGTATTCTGAAGAAGTACGATATGGCTCTCCGCTTAAGAGAAGAAAACGGGACCTATGCCTTTACCTTAAAGGCTCCGCTCTCGGAAGGTCTTCTTCAGAAGGATCAGTTCTTAAGCGAAAAGGAAGCGAAGGTTTTAATCGATAACGGTCTCTTCCCGAGAGGCGAGATCGCCGACTTCCTCGATATGCTTCAGATCGATTCGAGCAAGCTCTGCGTCTTAGCAAAGCTTACGACTTCTCGTAAGGTTCTTCCTTATAAAGGCACAAGCCTGGATATCTCGAAGAACAGCTACGGAACTAAGGTCGACTATGAACTGGAGTGCGATTCGGATTCTTTCACGCAGTCTCAGAGCACTTTACGGAATATCTGCACGCAGTATAACGTTCCTTATGAACTCAATAGTGTCAATAAGGAAACCCGTGCCATCAACGCTGCTTTAGGAAAGTGATGACAGAACCGTCTACTCGGAACAGGAGCAGACGGTTTTTTGATCAACGAAAAAAGAAGGCTATTCCGCCTTCTCTTTTCCTTCGTCACCTTCGCATTCGTCACCTTCGCAATATTCCGCTCTGATCTTGGCTTTGGTATCGTCATAGCGGTGTTCGCAGCCTTCTTTGTTGGGGCAGTTCTGGCAGGTTTTCAGTGCGATGGCTCTTGCCTGTTCCACGATCCGCTTTTCCTTCTCACGTTCGAAGATTTCGATTTCATCGGAGTTGTAACCGACCTGAATCTTATCTTCATCCACGATGATCGGCCTCTTCAGAATCGTCGGATTCTGCTGAATGAAAGAAAGGAGTTCTTTCAACGACATCGAATCGACATCGATGTTCTGCTCCCGGAAGATCTTGGAGCGGGTAGAGATAATTTCATCGGTGCCATCCAGGCTTTTCTCAAGCATCTCTTTGAGATCGTCTTCGGTGAGTTCCTGCTTGAGGATATTGACTTCCTGGAAAGGAATATGTTGCTGCAGAAACCAGGCTTTGACTTTCCGGCAGCTGGAGCAGCTGGGCGAGAGATAAATTTTGATCATGTTAATGTTGTCCTCCATGGGAAGGTTCGCTCTTCGTCTCCTGGGAAACGACTTCGTCTTTTCCGTGCTTGAGGAGTCTCCGATAAAGAAGGAAATAGAGAATCCAAGCTAACAGTAAGAAGAAAGCCGATCCGGTGCAGAGCGAATCGATGACCAGATGCGAATCATGAAAAGAGAGGGAATCAAGGAAGAAGGGACCGAAGAGAAGCAGAACAGCGGCGACAAGATAGAAGAGGAAGGTAGATACTTTACCATACCAGCGAGCCTGAGAGAAGGAGCGGTTATGCCGAGCAAGAGAGATATCCTCGAAGACAAGGGTGAATTCCTTCCCTAAGAAAACGGCGAGAAGGAGATAGACAGAAGCATAGGTGTGAAGCTTGAAAACAATCGCAAAACCGATTGCTAACTGCAGGAACTTATCGGCGATCGGATCGAGGACTTTCCCGAGGTTCGATTTCATATCGTAAGTTCTGGCGATGAAGCCATCGAGGAAATCCGTATAGGCAGCGATCATCAGCCCTGCTACCGAAAGATAAAGACCAGCCTTGTCGTTTCCGGCTAGAGTGATTGGGCAGAGGTAACAGATGAGAATGACCGGGATCAGAAGAATGCGGAGATAACAGAGAATATTCGGGAGAAGAAAAAAGTCCTCTTTGCGGAAGTACTTCTTGAGAACAGCAACAAAATTGGTGGTTTTCTCAGACAGGTTCTTCTTCATGGAAGCGGCTCTTTCTTTCTTCAACATTATACGCTCGAAATGTTCTTCTTCAAAGGAAAGAGGTTCCCGATTTCCGGTTCTTCAGAAGCGGTATTCAATCTGTTCCAGCATCAATCCCTGCGGCTCTGCTTTGATCTTGGGATAAGGAACTTCCTTTCCTGCCAATAGAGTTTCGATGGTATCCAAAGACAGTTTCCCTTTTTCATAGCTCAAAGCAGCACCGACCAGGAAACGGACTTCATAACGAAGAAAAGAGGGCGCCCGGAAACGGAGGAAGAGAAAACCGTTTTTCTCTTCTACCCAGGCTTTGTCCAAGGACAATAACGTGTTCTTCTCTTCCTCGAAATTTGCAAAGAAACGGAAATCGTGCTTTCCTTCCATGACCGAAAGTGCTTCCTGAATTCTCTCACCATCTAAGACGCCCTTAGGAACATAGGTGAAGCGGTTCAGGAGCGGATTCTTATTCTCCGTGTTCTGAATCAGATAGAGATACTGTTTATAAAGAGAAGAATAACGCGAAGAAAAGTCCTCCGAGACCTGTCTTACTTCTTTCAGAACGATATCGTGCGGCAAAGAACGCCTCAGATAATACGAGAGATGATCTAAGGAGATGGTCTCCTTCGGCATAAGGAAATTGAGAGCGAAGTCCAGAGCGTTGACTCCTCTGTCTAACCGGGAGGCAATCGTCACTTTGACCTTGGTATCGTATAAGCGGCTGAGGAGGTCTTCAAACAGCCCTTGGATCGTCGGTTTATCGTTTTGCTTCTGGGTTCCGAAGAAGTTTTCCCCCAGGAAAGAGAAACGGATCAGGACGTTCATTTTAAAGCCGGTAACACCAGACCGAGATAGGTGTAGAGATCGTATTTCATGACAGCGAGATAAATCATCGCTCCGAGATAGAGGGCGGTGAAGAGAATGCCGAAGACATCCACCGAACCGAAACGGTTCGTCTTATACTTCGTCCGTTTGCTATCGGGATCATAGCCTCTGGCTTCCATCGCATCCGCTAACTGTCCCGAAGTCGTAAATGCCGACATGAATAGCGGGATGATCAGCGAAATCAGAGAGGTGATCTTATCCTTAAATTTTCCCTGTTTGAAATCGATGCCTCGGCTTGCCTGCGCTTTCTGTATCCGTTCGGTCTCTTCCTGAAGCGTCGGAATGAAACGGAGAGCTAAGGAGAGAGCCATGGCAAACTTATGGACCGGAATCTTGATGAGGGTTAGAGGATAGAAGAGCCATTCGATCGCGGAGGTCATCTCCATCGGTTTTGTGGTAGCGGTAAAGAGGTTAGAGATGGTGATGACGAGGACGAGGCGGGAGAAAATATAGAGGACGTTGATGACGGTATACCAGTAGACGGGGAGTGAACCGATATGGAAGGCGATATCACCGCTGACATTATTGTTGAAGAAGAGATTGAGAATCAGGATGAAGACAACCATCACCCAGAGGCCGGCAAGAGAACGGAAGACCGAGAAAAAGGAAGCGCGGCCGAGAATTGAGAGCAGAATCAGAAGAAGAAGGATGACACCATAGATGGTCAGGTTCATATACGGAGTTCCATAGCTGAGGAAAACCGAAACCATAAAGAGGATCATGGCGATGAACTTGATGCGGGGATCCATGCGGTGAAGAGGCGTCTTGTAGGCCTGATATTTACCTAAGGGGGTGTTCATGGTTCAGGATACTTTCTTCACGCGAAGGATTTCGTCGGCCAGAGAGTCGACGTCCTTAACCTTCGCAAGGTCGATGGGAAGACCTTTTTTCTTCAAGTCCATAGCAAAGCAGAAAACTTTGGGAGGCAAGATGGATGAATTTTCTAAAAAACTTTTGCTTTGGAACAATTCCAAAGGAGTTGTGTCATAAACAACTTTCCCGTTTTCTAACACGATGGCACGTTTGGCATAGTGGAGAACAACATCCATATTATGCGTTGAGAGAATCAACGAAGTGCCTTTCTCATAAAGAGAGACAAGGAGGGACATCAGATTGCTCTCGCCTTCCGCATCTAAGCCGACCGTAGGTTCGTCCAGAACCAGGACATCCGGATGCAAGGCCAAAATGCCGGCGATAGCAACCCTTCTCTTCTCACCGCCGGAAAGTTCGAACGGACTACGCTCATAATAGCTTTCATCGATGCCGACGAGACGGAGAGCATCCTTAGCATCTTTGAGAGCTTCCTCTTCCTTCTTACCAAAATTCTTGGGACCGAAAGCGACATCCTTGAGAACCGTCTCTTCGAAGATCTGGTATTCCGGGAACTGGAAAATGATGCCGACTCTCTTGCGGAGGGACTTGATATCCTTCAGTTTCTTCCGGTGTTTTGCCTTCATCGCCCCGGAATCGATCTTGCCGTTCTTCTTAGTGACCAAGGTCATATCGATGAGATAGCCGTTGATATCGATTTTGCCATAGGTCGGTAAAAGGAGACCGTTGAGCTGCTGGATCAGGGTCGATTTCCCGCTACCGGTCTGACCGATCAAAGCGGTGAAGGTATGATCTTCAAAGACGAGAGAGAGGTCGTTGAGGGCCATCTTCTCACTGGGCCGATGGAGATCGTAGATATAAGTCACATGACTCAGGTTTATCGGCATAAGATTTCCTCGAGTTCTTTCTCGTTGTTGATGGGTCCTACATCCAGGCCTTTCTCCCTCAGAGAGTTTGCCAGCTTATGAGCAAACGGAATATCCAGATGAATCTGCTTCAACAGAGTATCATTTGCAAAAACAACTTCTGGCTTTCCATCGAGAATGATGGAGCCGCTGTTGAGGACTAAAACACGGTCGGCATCGTAAGCTTCATCGATTTCATGGGTGATATTGAGAATCGTCAGATCCGGATCGGCCGCTTTGCGTTCCCGGATGATTTCCCGGATTTCCTTTTTTCCTCTCGGGTCGAGCATCGCTCCGGCTTCGTCAAGAATCAGGATACGGGGAGAACGGGCGATTGCACCGGCGATAGCGACTCTCTGTTTCTGTCCGCCGGAAAGATTGTTCGGAGCCCGGTCTAGATAGTCTTCCATCCCGACTAAGGAAGCGCAGTGTTTGACGATAGCGTCCATATCTTTGCTCGGGACGCATTCGTTTTCCAAGCCGAAAGCGATATCGTCTCTTACGGTAGCGCCGATGAACTGGGAATCCGGATTCTGGAAGACCAGTCCGATCCATTTTCTTAGAAGAAGGGCGTTGTCATCGGTCATCTTGACACCGAAAATATAGATATCGCCGGAATTCTGAACCAGGATGCCATCGATGAGTTTGGCGATCGTCGATTTTCCGGACCCGTTATGTCCGATGAAGGAAACCGACTGGCCTTTCTTGATATCGACGCTGACCGAATGGATATTGAGTCTGTTCTCTTCGTACCCGAAAGAGAGGTTTTCCAGATAAATGGCGGAATCCTCTGGAATATGAGGATCTCTTTCTAAGAGTTTCGCGGTTACTTTCTTGCTGCGCATGACTTATTTTCGCTTTTTCTCCCGATCTGCCCGGACCAGAAGAGAAATCCAGTAACCGAGCAAAAGCACGTTGAAAATGATACCCCAAACGAGAAGGAAAATCCACTCATGACCCTCGGGGGAGGCAAAATGAGCGATGGTGGTTAAAAGAGCGAGCACGATCAAGGAAACCAATAAGATAATAAAAGTTCCCCGCAGTGCTTTCTTCCAGGGGAAAAACGAAGTTCTCTTCCCAGCCATTTCTTTATTGCGGGAAGGAGATCGTGGGAATTCTTCCCTGATACTTCTGATAGGGAATTCCAGCCATATCGAACATCTTCCTCGCCGCTTCTTCCTCTTCGGTCTCGTGATACTTGTCCGAAAGATATATCACTTTCCTGACCCCGGCCTGAATGATGGCTTTGGTGCATTCGTTGCAGGGGAAAAGCGTCACATAGAGAATCGACCCATGGAGATTGTGGCTGGAATTGAGAATTGCGTTGAGCTCCGCGTGGCAGACATAAGGGTATTTGGTCTCCAGAAACGGTTTTCCGGAATCGCTTCCCGACCAGGGAATCGCCCAATCGTCGACACCGATCGGCATGCCGTTGTAACCGAGGGAGAGAACTTTGTGGTCTTGGGAAACGATACAGGCTCCGACCTTGGTATGCGGGTCCTTGCTTCGCAAAGAAGAGAGAAGTGCGATTGACATGAAATATTCGTCCCAGGAGATATTATCGAATTCCATTCCGTATTCCTCCGTTATTCTCTTTTTCATTATAAAGTCTGCCTGTCTTCTTGCCTAGCAAGAGAATGGAAAAAGAGGGCAATCGCAAGAATATTCCTCTTTGAAAAAGCAGTGGCCTGATGTATGGATTACCCAACATCTGGCCGCTTTTGGGGAAGGCTTCATGAGCTCGACAATGGACTGACGATATATCCGATAGACCATATCGACAGAGCATCCGGCATCCCTGGCGATTTCGGACATACCCGACATCCTCGGAGTGCCGCTCTTCCTGAGTTCCTTGACCCTGGTGACGATGACGGCCACGTCCGTATCGCTCAGATGGTGGTAATGCCGGGCGTCTTCCTTTATAATGTTGCTGCCCATAGATATGTCCTCCCTTTTCTGGATATTGGTACTACCTAGGGATAACATATCGGCGGCGCATTCGATACCGCGCGGATCGGCGCGGACCTGATTGCGGAGAAGATCGTCTCCCTGGCCAGAAAGTCCCTCTCTCATGAGGGGATCGCCGCGAATCCACTCTACGGAGCCCGGCACTCTAGGGACGACCACATCTGCGCCCACATCTTCCTGTGCTACCGGACGGTCATGGTGATGATGGAGATAGAGGCGAAGCTTGCGGAAAAGGGCACAGAATGCAGCCCGTCGGAGCTAAAGGAGGCGATTAGGGGATGCTAATGCGGGAATATCCCGGGGTGGGTCACGAACCCGGCCACGTCGGAATGGGAGACATCGCCGGAATCCGCGGGGCGCTATAGAGCGCCTACGGTCTATAATGCCTCGGGATGGAGCTGGTGTCGGAAAGGAAGATCGGAAGTTGAAAAAATACTGGACTAGGAAAGTTTGCACCACAGACTGGCAGAAGAAAAGAAGCCCGGAAGATCCGACAGACACGGATGTTTCGGGCTTTTTGTCTCCGCTGAACTGCAAAAGTCGGAATCTCTGATTACAAAGAACGGATGGATTCTACGGGTGCTTTTTTGCTGTAATGGAAAACGGGGAAGAAAGTGGCTAAGAAAGTGCTGATCAACGCGATAGCGAAGAGAAGGAGAACCGAACGATAGCCAAAGACAAAGAGACTTATCGAAGTAGAGAAAACCGAAGAATAGAATAAACGATTGATTCCCATCGTCAGGAAGGTCTCCAGAATACAGGAAAGAAGGAGGCAGAAGAGAACAATAGTGGCGGATTCGAAGAAGAAGATCGAGAAGACATCTTTCTTTCGGGCTCCTAAGGCTCTTAGGATACCGATTTCTTTTCTCTTGTTTGTGATGGAAGAAGAGAGAAAAGTATATAGGAGAAGGAAAGCGAAGAGACTGGTTGCGATTCCTAAGATCAAGAATATCTTCCAAGTGCTTTGAATAAACGCGTCAATTCCTCCGCTGGCTCTTAAAACTTCGACAAAGATTACATAGTGAGTTCCGTCGTCCCCGACGTTTTCGTTCTCATTGACCAGATACAGGATCTTGCTTTTGGTATGTGGATTCGGAATCAAAGCGCCGGAATAAACGGCATAAGGATCCGCTGTATAATTTTTGATCCGAGGATCCTGACCAAAACTTTGCGGAGTCAAGTGGAATCCTTCTTTCAAAGAAGAAGCATAAGGGGAAAGAGAAGACTGGCTGGAGAAATAAACGGAAGTGAGATTTACTTCTTTGGTTACATCCCCCTGTTTCAAGGATAGATGATGAAAAAGAGGGGAGACAAGATCTTTCTTTTCTAGGTAGGCAACAACCTTCGAAAGAGAATTCCTTCTCTCTTCTTCCGTAAGTTTTGTCTCCTTGTCCGGATAGCACCCGGTTGCAAAAGCAACACATTCTTCATAAGGAGAAGCAAGATCCGCAGAGTCTTTCTTTCTGAAGTCTTCCTCGGTGACTCTTTGTTCCAGATATTCCTGGAAAGCGATGGAGGAGAGAGAAATCTCTCCTTCGCTCAGCGTTGTCTCTTGCTGATCGGAAAGAGAGAGCAGCGAATAAGGATTCAACAATCCGTAATCGAAACGGGTTTCTTCTAATTGGAACGGAGTGACAAGCGGATTGCTGGAAGCGATATTCTTCTTGATGAGATTGCTCTTATGGGAGACAAAGTCTTGGCTTACTAAGACAAGGTTGAGAACATTATTTTTGAAATTGTTCATGGAGTAATAGAGTTCCGGATTCATCTCATCTTCTTTCAGCTCCTCGTATTTGGAAGGAATCAGATAGTCGACATCATAGATTCCGACAATCCGGAAAGCAGCTCTCTCTTCTTGATCGGAATAAGGAAGAGTAGGAACTGCTAATGGAACAGACTTACCTAACACACTATCGATGGTGAAAGAAGAAAAGGAGTTATCTTCGCTATCGAGAAATCCTCCTTCTTTCAGAGATGCAAACGTGTAAGAAGAAATCATGATTTCCTCGTCGGAGGTAGGATAATGTCCGGAGAGAATATGTTCCGACGAAATCAAAGGGTTATCCTCATTGACATAAGCCAATTTGATAGAGCAAGAGTAATAATGAGAAGGAAAAGAAGATTCCTCGGACCGCTTTCCGATGATTAAACCAGGACCAGAAGTAACTTTTTGATAGGTATCACTGAGATCCGTGAAGAAAATCGTTTCTTTTCCGTATCGTTGTGTCAAGTCTTTCTCATCGGACTCACTGAGATTTGTACGATAGAGATTATTTCCTTCTCCGGTCAAAGAAGGCCCTTGGCATTCCTTTTTCACGGGGATGTAGCTTTCTTCCTTGGAATCGGCGATGGTCTGAGCGACCACATCCCGTTTGTCATAAAACATCATCGTGGATTCTAAGCCCAAGAACAGGAAAGCAAAAATCGATAATAGACAAGTGAGAACTAACCGAAAAGGCTTCACTTTAAGTGCTGAGAACGAAAGCTTCAAAGAAGATAGGAGTGGAAGCCTTGGAGGTATAAAAACAATTTCTTTATGGATACTTGGAATGTTCTTTTCTTCGGTAGGCTTAAAATCCTCTTGCCCTGCTTTTGATTTTGCTTTCCTTTCGTTCTCTTTCAGAAGCTGACTGATTTTCTCAACACTCTCTTTGCTTAAGACGCTTCCTTCTTTTAGGTTCAGGTTCTGCCAAGTGATTTCTTCCTTTTCTCTATTCGAAGAGGAACGGGAAACATCCTGAACCACCTTTCCGTCTTTCAGTTGAATGATCCGATCTCCGTAACGGAACGCGGATTCCTCATCATGGGAGACGCCGATCACGAGCTTTGTGAGAGAAAGCTTTTTAAGAAGGGTGAAGACCTCTTTCCCTGTTTCCGAATCCAAGGCTCCGGTCGGTTCATCGGCTAAGAGAATCTTAGGATTCTTGATCAAAGCTCGGGCGATAGCAACTCTCTGTCTCTGCCCTCCGGAAAGGGAGGTAGGTTTCCGATGGGATAATCCATCCAGCTCAACGGTCTTAAGGAGTTCCTCTACTTTCTGGGGGTCTTTTTTCTGCCCCTGCAATTCCAAGGCCAAAGAGACATTCTCTTCTACCGTAAACTCTTCGATCAGGTTATATTCCTGGAAGATGAAGCCGACAAAAGTGTCACGGAAAGAATCAAACTCTTTTTCCGAGAAGGAAGAGAAAGGTCGATTCTCCAATAGAATATCGCCGGAATCGGCTTTATCGAGTCCGCCTAAAAGATGAAGGAGAGTCGATTTGCCACTTCCGGATTTTCCCGTGATAAAGACAAGGCCGGTCTCGGGAAACTTCAGCGATACATCCTTGAGAGCAACCGTAGTCACCTTCTTGACCGAATAGGATTTTGAGAGGTGTCTTGTTTCAAACATGAAATGGATTTTCCCCCATTTTTAATATGGCTTGGATACTCATCAATAATTCATGTTATACATACTACCGATAGGATTCAAAAAGAGATTATCAAGTAAATAGACACTCGAATAGTTGTTTTCCTTGGTACTTGACCATCCAAAATATACTACTAAATATCGAATTGATGAGTTGGCCGCATAAGCTTCAGTATAAGTTCCATAGCAAGTAACAACATGATTTGCTCGCTTGTTTGTATGGGGATCTGTGAAATTGCCAAAAAGAGCAACGGGTTTGTTATCTCGGATACAGGCATCGATATTGATAGCAGAAGATAGATAACGCCAAAAATGGTTTGCTGAAATTCCTTTTTCCTTACAATATTCTTTCATTACATCACAGATATCCGAGGCTATGGTGTCATTATTCTTTCCAAGTTTTTTCCCGATATGAACGAGTTCATCATGAAGGTCGACTTTAAATCTTCTTTTGCCGTTATATGTTTCGATTAATGAATCATCCACAAAAATGTTATTGAATTGATACTTTGCGTGGTAAAGAATAATCGCGGCGGCGAGATAACCGCAAGTGCCATCTTTATTATACTCGTTCCCAGAATTGTCACTTCTGTTTAAATCGGTAAGATTCTCGATCAACTCGTAATTATGGATACGGGTGAGAGAAATTATGGGTAAAGTTAATCGTGGGGCGTTATTCTGCGAAAGTTTTTCAATATCAGCCAATTTGTTGATTGCATTCACTTTATTCACATACAATTTATTGGGAACGAAATCATATTCCATTGGTCCACCGTATAGATACGTTCCGTTTCCCATTTCATAATAAGGACTATGAGAGTTGGGATTAAATTCTAATTTTGTGTTGCTTTCATCAAAAATGGCATAACCATTTGGAAAATAGTCATAGCATGTATATGTTTTGGAATAGTCTGGGGAATGTAAGGTTCTCTTGACCACTTCTCCTTCTGTTACGGTATTTGCTAATTTCTTGGCTTGAATGTTTCCCTGGCTTATTGAATTGTTAGGAACATAGGAAGAGTAGTTGAGAAAAAAATAGAGATAGGCTGAGTAAATAAAATAATTTCTTCATAAAAACCTCACCTTTTTTATATCATCATAACGGATACGTAAAAGACTTGCAAGCCCTTTCATAGACATGTATGGCAATCGCAAGAATACTCCTCTTGAAAAAAAAGCGGCCTGATGTATGGATCGCCCACATCTGGCCGCCGAGGTCATTCCCGCCGCATGCAAAAAGCATCCGATGCTATTTTTCGGTGTTTCCCATCTTCAGCAACGTATTCACCATCTCGTCGAATCTGTTCTGGCAGCATATCATGAATTTCGAGACCGTCCATTTCGGATGCTCGGGGTTCTTTGCCAGAGCCATGAGGAATCTCCGGAACGCCGTCGCATTCGTCTTCGAATTCCCGAGTCTCTGCCTCTGCCGGTCCTCGTCAAGCTGCACATCCAGGATCCAGTGCTATGCCTCTATATTCCAGTGACTGAGTTTGATGCCGAGGAAATTCTCAGGATCGAGATCGCATAGATCCGTGGCGATATAGCTTTCGGTAACCGTCTTTTCCTTTGTGATCTTATCGACCGATGTCTTTTCGATCACTACGATCCTCGCGATACACCCATGAAGGAAAAAGAGGAGTGTAAACATCCGCTCCTCTCCATCCTAGACATTTCTCCCGGAATAGCGGTTCTTGACCGAGATGCGGTTAAGAGCGCGCTTAAGACGGATTTCGGCTTTCTGCTGTTCCCGTAACGACTCTTCGGGATTAACGATCTTCGAGGCGTTGAGAAGTCTTTCTTCCGCAAGCTTCTTGGAGCGCTCTGCTCTTGCCAAGTCGATCTCCTCGACCGATTCGATCGAATTGACACAGAGATCGACTTCGTTCTTCTTCTGGTCGATATTGATGGCTCCGCCACCGATTGCAAAATACTTCACGTGTCCGTTATAGCGGAGAGTCAAAGCCGAGATCTCGACATTGGAAACATAGTCCGCATGATGAGGAAGAATGGTGATCTCCCCTTCCTGCGTGACCACGGAAAGCGAATTGACGGGACCTTTGAAATATTCGCTTTCGGGAACGATGATAAGCAAATTCAGCGTAGCATCTGCCATTGTGGATTCCTACTTCTTCGCGTCGGCTTCTAACTTCTTGGCCTTTTCGATCGCATCATCGAAAGTTCCGACGTAAGTGAAAGCCGCTTCCGGAAGAGCATCGCCTTCGCCGTTCAGAATACGGCGGAAAGAGGAGACGGTATCTTCGACCTTGACGAATTTACCAGGGAAACCATTGAACTTCGAAGCGACGAAGAAAGGCTGCGAGAGGAAGTTACGGATACGGCGGGCACGGGCGACGACCTTCTTATCGTCTTCAGAGAGTTCATCCATACCTAAAATCGCGATGATATCCTGAAGATCCTTGTATCTCTGTAAGATCGACTGAACTTCACGGGCGACCTGATAATGTTCTTCTCCGACGACGTTCGGATCCAGGAAGTTTGAAGAAGAAGCAAGAGGATCGACCGCCGGATATAGACCAAGCGCGGCAATACCACGGTCGAGAACCGTCTTTGCATCCAGATGGGAGAAAGTCGTAGCCGGAGCCGGATCGGTGAGATCATCGGCCGGGACATAGACGGCCTGAATCGAAGTGATGGAGCCGTTCTTCGTCGAAGCGATACGCTCCTGAAGCTGACCCATTTCGGTAGCTAGGGTCGGTTGATAACCGACGGCAGAAGGCATACGTCCTAAAAGTGCAGAGACCTCACTACCGGCCTGGGTGAAACGGTAGATGTTATCGATGAAGAGAAGAACATCCTGATGTTCGTGATCACGGAAATATTCGGCCATGGTCAGCGCCGAGAGACCGACTCTCATACGGACACCCGGCGTCTCGTTCATCTGACCGAAGACCAGAGCGGTATTCGGTAAAACGCCGGAGTTCTTCATTTCATAGTAAAGGTCGTTTCCTTCACGGGAACGTTCGCCGACACCGGCGAAGATAGAGATGCCGTGCTTCTGCATGGCGATGTTGTTCATCAGTTCCTGAATCAGAACGGTTTTTCCAACACCTGCACCACCGAAGAGACCGACCTTACCGCCTTTGATATAAGGGCAGAGGAGGTCGATGACCTTGATGCCGGTTTCAAAGATGACAGCCTTGGTAGACTGATCCTGGAATTTCGGCGGGTCGTTATAAATCGAATGCTTTTCACTGGCGTGGAATTCCGGACCGTTATCGATGGTTTCGCCTAAGACGTTGAACATACGTCCTAAGACTTCTTTTCCGACCGGAACCTGGATCGGAGAACCGGTGTTGATGACCGGAAGTCCTCTCTGGATACCATCCGCATTTCCCATGGCAATCGTGCGGACCGTATCGTCGCCGATATGCTGTAAGACTTCTAGGACAAGTTCCTTCCCACCGGCGGTCTTGACTTTTAAAGCCGTGAGAAGAGGAGGTAAGTTATTCTCCTCAAAACGGACATCGATGACTGGTCCGATCGCCTGGACCAACGTTCCGACTTTGACATCTTTTTCCATGGCCTTATCCTCCATTATTCTTCTTCGTCTTTCTTCTTTCCGGCATTGGCACCGGCAACGACTTCGGTGATCTCCTGCGTGATCGCATTCTGGCGGGCTTTGTTGTATTCGAGGCGGAGCTGAGCGGAGATCTTATCGGCGGCATCGGTTGCCGTCTCCATCGCATTGCGACGGCTTGCCTGCTCGGAAACTAAGCTATCCAGCATTTTCCGATACATGAGAGCATCGATATAATGCGGAACAATCGATTCGATGACATCCTGTAAAGAAGGTTCATAGATAGGAGGATAGGAAGCGGATTTATCTATTGTCAGTTCGACGTTCTCCGGTTGGAAAGGAAGCAAAGTCAGTTCCGTAGGGAGGAACGTCAGAGAGTTCTTGTAGTGGGTATAGATCAGACGGACATTACGGTATTTCCCGGTCTTATAGGCGCGGACTAGATAGTGACGGAGTTTTCTAACCGAAGCATAGGTAGGATTATCGCCTAAAGCGACATAATCATTGTTACAGGTATGACGGCTGTTCTGATAATGTCCTCTTGCCTTTTCCCCGATCAGGATCAATTCATCCTCGGGTTTCAGAAGCGAATCGGCAAGTTTGAAAAGGTTATAGTTATAAGCACCGCATAACCCTAAGGAAGAAGAGACGATCAGAACCAGATCCTTCTTTGCTTCCGGATGATCGACCATCGCCGGAGGAAGCTTCACATCGATTTCGTCAAGCGAAGCAGAATAAAGGGAAGAGAGAGCTCTCTGAAGAGTTCTTTCCATCGCCATGAAATATCCGCTGTTGTTGTCGTAGGCTTTCCGCCACCGCTGATACTTGACCGCGGCGACAAGCTTCATCGCCTTGGTGATCTTCTCGGTGGAGCGGATCGTTGCGATACGGCGTTTCGTGTTGACGAGTGACTCGCTCATGCTTTCTCTTTTCTTTTAAGCGGCAATCTTATCCGCCGGTTCCATCCCTTCTAAAACGGCTTTGACCGACGCATCGATACGGGCAGAAGTCTCGGGGGTAAGAAGCTTTGTATCATGGATTTCCTTATAGACTTCCGGATGATTGGAAGCGATATAGGAACGGATATTCGCTAACGTATCACGGACTTTCTCTAACGGGAGAGAGTCGATGCTGTGAGACTGCGCAATATAGATTTCGATGACTTCGTCTTCCATCGAAAGAGGAGAATACTGCTTCTGCTTGAGGACTTCCATCAGCAATGAACCGTGCTGAAGAATCGCTTTCGTCGTCGGATCCAGATCGGATCCGAAACGGGAGAAGTCGAGCATTTCGTTATAGTTGGCAAGCTCAATCTTCAAAGAAGAAGCGACTTTCTTCATCGCCTTGATCTGCGCCGAAGAGCCGACACGGGAAACCGAAAGACCGGAATCGACCGCCGGACGCTGACCGGCGTTGAATAAGTCGGTCGTCAGGAAGATCTGACCATCGGTGATGGAGATGACGTTTGTCGGAATATAGGCGGAGATATCCCCAGCCTGCGTTTCGACGATAGGAAGAGCGGTCAAAGAACCGCCTCCTTTTTCGTCGCTGAGTTTGCAGGAACGCTCCAAGAGACGGGAGTGGAGATAGAAAATATCACCAGGATAAGCTTCACGTCCCGGAGAACGTTTCAGCAACAGAGAAAGCGCGCGGTAAGCGACCGCGTGTTTCGAAAGATCATCGTAGACGATGAGAACATCTTTCCCCTGTCTTTCCCAGTATTCGCCCATCGAGGTCGCCGCATACGGAGCGACATAAAGCATCGGGGCGGATTCACTGGCGGAGGCGTTTACGATGACAGTATAGTCTAAGGAACCATGTTCCTTGAGTTTCTGAACGATCTGAGCGATGGTCGAGTTCTTCTGACCGATCGCGCAGTAGATACAGATGACATCTTTGCCTTTCTGGTTGATGATAGTATCGATGGCTAAAGCCGTTTTACCGGTCTGACGGTCGCCGATGATAAGTTCACGCTGACCCTTACCGATTGGGATCATGGAATCGATCGCCTTGATGCCGGTCTCTAAAGGTTCGTTGACCGACTGACGATCCATGATGGAAGGAGCAGGGGATTCGATCGGGTAATAGGCAGCCGCTTCGATATCGCCTTTTCCATCGATCGGCATACCGAGAGCGTTGACGACTCTCCCAAGCAAAGCATCTCCGACCGGGACCGAAACGAGTTTTCCGGTTCTCTTGACGGAGTCTCCTTCGTAAATAGCGGTGTCCTTTCCTAAAAGAACACAGCCGACGCTATCTTCGTTGAGGTTCATGACCATACCATAGGTATGGTTCGGGAATTCAAGAAGTTCACTCGACATCGCTTTATCAAGGCCATACAGAGTAGCAATACCGTCGCCGACCGAGACGACGGTACCGACATCGCTGGTATCGACCTTATCTTCGTAGGATGCAATCTCTTTCTTGATGAGATTGGTAATCGCATCGATTTCTGCCATGTTCTTCTCTCCTTCCTAGTCCGAGACAAGCTTGTCTTGGATCCGATTCAGTTTCGTCTCGAGCGAATAATCGTAAAGCGTGTCGTTCACATAGACGCGCATGCCGCCTAAGATCCGTTTATCGATATAGACTTTGAAGGTCACTTTGCGGCCATACTTCTTGGAAAAGACTTCTTCGGTCTTCTTCAGCGTCTCTTCCGAAAGCGGGAAAGACGTATAGATTCTGCCTTCCAGTTCTCCGTGGTATTCCCGATAGAGATGGAGGTAATCCTGATAGATCTCTTCGTAATGTTCTATCACATGACGCTTACGGAGAATCTCAAGGAATCCGAAGGTCTCAATATCGACGGCTTCCCGGATAGAAGAAAGAATCTGCTCTTTCTCTTTTTCGGGAACCATCGGCGAAGCTAATAGTTTGAGCAAGCCCGGATTTTCTTTTTCTATCGTCCGAAAAGTCTCAAGGTCCTTTTTGAAGACCTCGACCTTGTTTTCGGATTTACCGATATCCAAGAGCGCATAGGCGTAATGCTTCAGACTCGCTTGCGAAATCATTCTTTCTTTTCGCCCTCATCCATGTTCGTGAGGAAATCGTTGACGATCTTCTCGTTGTCCTGTTCGGAAATCTCCCGGCCCAAAATCTCTTTGGAAGCCGCAATCGATGCCTTGATGATCTTGTCACGGGAATCGCGGTCGGCTTTCTTCTGACGTTCGACAGCATCTTTTTCCGCCTGAGCGCGGATGCTGTCCGCTTGGGCATTGGCGTCGGCAAGGATCTTGTCGGCACTGTGAGAAGCCGTCTTATTGGCTTCTTCGAGAATAGCCTGAGCCTGAACGCGGGAGTTCTTGATATTCTGACTGGCGGTTTCGTCCTTCTTCTCCGCTTCCGCTAAGGATTTGCGGGAATCGGAGATGTTTTTCTCGACATAGTCATTCCGCGCTTTCAGCTTCTTCTTGATCGGCTGATAGGCGAATTTGAAAAAGACGAAGACCATGACCAGGAATGCTCCTAACTGGGCTAAAGTGATCCAAAGGTTAGGAAGAGCATTCGAAACCGTATCTCCGACCGAATCGGAGATGCTCGAGGTGTCGCAGGAAGTGAGCACCAGGAGAGAACAGAGGGCGATGAAAGCAGCGCTTTTCTTCTGCTTCATCTTCACCTTTCCCTTCGCTTACTTGACAATCTGGTTCGGACCGAAAACGAAGATCAGTAAGATTGCTAAGACAAGGCCGTAAATAGCGACAGTCTCGCAAAGAGAGACACCGAGAATCATCGAAGAACGAAGGGTCTTCGAAGCTTCCGGATTTCTCGCCATACCCTTTAACGCACTGGAGCAGACAAGACCTTCGGCAAGAGAAGACATAGACATAGCGATCATGATGATACCGATACCGATGTAGAGAAGACCGGCTGCCGAATAGGCGTTATCGGCCACTTCGGCAAGCAGAGACAGATTTTGCATAAACATTTTTGAAAGCCTCCTTTAGATTCACTGGCTTTTACATCTTCGCTTTGAGCGTCATACTTTCGGCTACTTGCTTCTCCGACTCGATGTCGGGAGCTTCCTGCGCAATGTCCATCATCGTGATCATGGTGAAGACAAGAGCCTGTATGAAACCGCTGAAGAGATCGAAGTAAGCATGTAAGAAGGGCATGACGAGCGGAGATGCAACTAATCCCCAACCGCCGCCGATGCTGTCTAAGGCGCCATAGACCAAAGTCATGATGCACACACCGGCAAACGAGTTACCGAAAAGACGGATTCCTAACGAGAGCATCGGAGTGAAGTTCGTCGCCAGAGGTAATAGCGGAGGGAAAGTGAAGACGAACTGTTTGTAATAATCCCACTTCTGCGTTCTCATCTTGGTGAATTCGATGAGGACGACGGATAAGAAGGAGATGGATAGGGTGAAAGCGAGATTATCAAAAGGGTTAGGAACTGCTTTGAACAGAGTCTTCTCATTGAGCAGATAGCCTTCGGAAGAAGGACCGATATAGATGAAGATCGGGAAGCCCATCATGCCGATGAAGAAACCGATGAAGATATAGGCATAAAGAGGGATGACATACGCAGCAAAATTGGAGAAGTAACGTGGGCATCCCATCAGGTTGCTGACCTGCTTATCGCCGAATTCGACTAAGGTCTCCGCTAAGGCGACAATGCCATGCGGTTTTTCTAAGGGATCTACCTTTTTCTGTTTGAAATAGACAACAAAAGAAAAGACGATGATGAGAAGCATCACCACCATCGAGCAGATGAATTCCGGCGACATCATTTTGACGAAGTCGGGGTTAAGAACATTTTTGAAGTTCATTTTGCTGAGTCCGAAGGTTTTCCTTTGTTATCTTTTTCTGGGAGAACATATTCCAGAAAGATAATCAGATAAACCGCTAATACTTCACTTGCCGAAATAAAAGTATAGACCACCGAAGTATCCGCTTTCAAGGAGGAGATATAGACCGTAAGCAGAACCGGAAGAAGCAAAGAGACGGCGATTAAGAAGTAACGGGCAAGAATCAGAAGAATAAGATGGAAAACATGGTAGTTTGTCTCTTTCGGTACCCGTTCGAAAGTGAGATAGATAGGTACCAGGCAACAGGCAGGAACCAGCAGATAAAGAGAAGTGGCGTAGCTTTTTAAGATCAGCACGGTAATCTCACCGGCGAGGATCAGAAGATAAAGAATAAAGAAGCCGATTTTTGCCACAAGTTTCTGTTTTTGCATGGCCCTTTGAATATACCATTTCTAGGCACAAAAGGAAACCTCGAAAAGATAGTTTTTGAACAAAAATATAATTTCGCACTTTTGTTGATGTTTGTGTTAGTAAGTATACGATTCTGTAATCGGTTACCATCCTCTTAATATATACAATCCAAACTAATAGAATCGGCAGGTCCTACAAAACGCGTAAAAAAAAGATTGACAAGCCCCTATGGCATTCCTATAATTACTCTTGCTTTGGGCGTTTAGCTCAGCTGGGAGAGCATCCGCTTGACGTGCGGAAGGTCACAGGTCCGAGCCCTGTAGCGCCCACCATCTCAAAGCGATATAATCTCCCGGAAGCGATTCTGAGAGATTTTTTCTTTTTCTGGAGCAGTACTCAAGTGGTTGAAGAGAACGGTCTTGAAAACCGTCAGCGGGCGTATAACTCGGCGGGAGTTCAAATCTCCCCTGCTCCGCCATGTGCGTTGTATCCGAACTCTATATCATTAATTTATATATAGGGATTCGGTCTTATATCCTTTCGATTCTTAGATCCACCGATACAAAGTCACTCGTAAAGGAGTGATTTTTTGTTTTTAAGTCTCTATTTTCAGTAATAACAAATTTAGTTGCTTGTTGCATTCTTGAGTGATAAAATTTAGTTAAACATATAAAGTATTCTTAAGACTTTGATCATATTATGTCCGAACAAGAAGCAGAAACACCAAAAGAAGATTCAACGAAGAAAAAATCCCCGGATGAGATCCAGAAATTGAATCTGAGAATAGCGATAGTCTATTTTTCCGCTTTGCTTCTTTTCTTCGTTATTATCCCTTTGCTTACCTCTATCCCTGGTCAAATACAGGCTCATAAAACAACTTCCGAAATCCGGAAGGCAATTTCTCCGGATTATTTTGCCGAGTATATCCAAGATAAGGATGTCTATCTTGAGACCATGGATTACAGCAATGTCACTTATGTCTTAGAAGGCAATTTCCAGGATTTTGATTTGGATATGAAAGAAATTCCGTTTACTTCAGCAGATAGTAAAACAGTCAGCGAAGAAGAAGAAACCAGCTCGGGAAAAGGTATCCGTATCCGTTCCAAAGAGAAAGGCAAGAATTATGCAGCGATGACTATCTCTTTAGCTCCGGGACTCATAGAAATGGAAACGAATGTGGAAGCCGATGAGGATTGGTTAGGCCACTCTTATCCGAAATATGAGTATTACCATATTCCGGAAGATAGATGGCGCACCATCTTCGATACATTGAACGTGTACTGCAAATTGGAAGCATAGGAACAAGTTGCTTTGTCATCATAGGAAACAAGCCACTAAGATACTGATAGCAAGTCCTAGAGAAATGAGTGGCAGAACAAAGTTGAGAGCCGTGAGACTTTCGTCAGTATAAGTATGAGCAAAAAAACCTCTTTTAATAGATGCTTTATATTCTTCAGGGAAATACTTCATGAAGAAAGGCTTCTTTACCTTGCTCCAATAAAGTCCACCGATAATCCCTCCTAAAACCATTCCAGAGAGAATCAGAACAAGAGAAACTGTTTCATGATTGTTGTTGAACTTTCCATCAAAGCAGCAATCGACAAAGACTAGAATAGCTGTAGCGATAGCGCAAAGAAACTCTCCTATGGAAACCCACCCGGGAACTCCGAAACAATAATCGAATTGTTTCTTATGATCGTAGGTCGGTTCATAAGTGACAAAGGATTTTATCCTTATCAGCAGCACAGCACCTGCTAAAACGCAAATGCCGGATAAAACAATAGCAATAATCAGGAAAATGCTCATTTTAGTTTTCTCAGTTATTAATGTGTCTTACTTACTGCTTTGAAGATCTCGTTTCAGTCAAGCATAATTACCAAGGCTAAATTTCGTCCTTACGATAAAGCTTTTCTTTCTCAATTCCTTTCACGTTTTTCTCAGAAATTATTTTACATTTCTTTTCCCGATTTGGCTATTTTTGGGGATATAATCGCGACTATTTTCCGGTTTCAAAACCAGAGCCATACCTCTATAGTCGCTCCCGGAGCAAAAGAAATCCCAGAGTTACTTTTCATCCTACTTTTTTCTCCCACAACTCTTTTCCTATCTCGAAAGTAGTTTCTTTCTTCCTTCCGGTTTATACTCGGTTTTACAAGTAACTAATACAGGGAGAACAAGTATGAAACATCAATACAAAATAACCATTCTGGAAACAAAAGTATTTCCGGATTTACAGAAATAAATATCTAGCAAATCCGAAATCCGGGCCTTGTCCTTTCTTCAAGGTAGGAGATGAATTTCTCTTAGAACGCACACCCGAAAAAGATGATTTCTATCCTCTGATGAACGGCCACTTCTGCGGAGAAGCCTGGGATGCGATCAGCCGTTATGTCTATACCGCTCTTCAGCGTGGCTCCATCATGCATGGATGGGCAAAGGATGAACGCATGATGATTGCCTGTTGCAATGACGGAACAAGACCGGTCGTCTTTAAAATCGAACGGATCGATCTTCCGGACCCCCCCCCGAGGAAGAAGGGTGGCTGAAAAAGCAGAGCTTCCAAAATACGACGGATAACGCTTATAAAGGATAAAATCTAATTTCTTTGACAAAGATTGTTTGCTCTCGTATTGAACTTGTTGTCGCTAAATTCATTGTTTTCTGTGATAAGAAAAACCGCGGTTTTTTATTTCCACGGCATTTCTTAGGAAGATTTCTTCTCTTCGCTAGGATTATGAATAGGGAAAACGATCGTGAACGTAGAACCATAGCCGAGACGGGAAGTGAGGAAGACCTTCGCTTTATATTTGAGACTGATGTGTTTGACAATCGATAGTCCTAAACCCGTTCCACCGTTTTCCCGGCTTCGCGATTTATCGACGCGGTAGAAGCGTTCAAAGATACGGGCCTGATCTTTCTCCGGGATTCCCTGTCCGTCATCTTCCACGGAAAGGGTGTTCTCCTCCATCTTCACTTTCACATATCCGCCTTTGATGTTATAGAGGATGCCGTTTTCGACTAAGTTCTTGATCAGAGAGTAGGCATCGGTATGGGAAATCGGTTCTTCCATCTCTCCTTCGCTTTTCAAAGTGACCGAGCGGCTATCGGCTAAGGGCTGAAGCTCCTTGAAGATCTCATCCGCGACCATAGCGAGATTCAGAAGAGGAAGATTCGGATCTGCTTCTTCGCTTTCCAATTTCGAGATGCGGAGCATATCGGTAAGCACCGATAGCATCCAATCGGTCTCTTTTTCGACTTTGGCGGAATAGGTTTTGATCAGAGGATCTTCGCTCTTCAGTCCGATCAGTTCATTGAATCCTTTGATGGCAGTCAAAGGAGTCTTGAGTTCATGGCTCGAGGCATCGAAGAATTCCTGTCTTTCCTGTTCTCCGTTGACCTGAGAGGTGATATCAGTGAGAACCAGCAAAGAGAGTTTATCGTTCTCACTGACACGGACAAGATAGGGCGTATCGTTCAAGGTGATACGTTCCGGTTTCTCTACGAAAGTCTTTTTGATCTCTTCGGGAAGATACTTGTTTCCGCTCGGGAAGAAAGAATTGAATTTCTTATTGGAGAAGACGATATCGCCGTCTTTATTGATAGCGACAATCGCATCGGTTCCGGAATCGAGAACCAACTGTAACGTGCTGCTTTCTTCTTTCAGTTGAGACATAGTCTCCACTAAAGAAGAAGAGACTTCGTTGATGTTATCGGCAATCGCCTGAATGTCTTTGTCTTCGTTCTTGATTGGAGAAGGAACTCTTCCGACAGCGACATCGGAAAGATTGCGTTCGATTTTCTTCAGAGGTTCTAACGCACGGCTGGAAAGAAGAACCGAAGCGGTGATAGAACAGGCTAAAGCGACGATCGTGACAACGATCATCCAAGGGAGATAACCGGTTAAGAACTGCGTCAATCCGCTTGTCATATAGGAGACACGGATGACATAGACAGTTCCATCTATGGTCTTTTTCTCGGCGTAATAAAGTTGCTCTACGCCCATCGTGGCGCTGGAACGGATAACCGTCTTCGGCGAATCGTTTAAGGCAGCGATGACTTCTTCTCGTCCGGCATGGTTTTCCATCTCGGAAGCAGACTCTTTCGAATCCCAGAGAACGGTACCATCCTTAGCAATCACGGTTTCACGGACGTTATCTTCCCGGACCGATAAGACGGTCAGATCTCCGTTGAATCCGGTCGTATAGGCGTTTGTCAAAAAAACGACATTGGATTCGGCTTGGCTGAGGATCGAAGCACGGGCAAAAAGGAGGCCGGCCGTGAAGACAATGCCTAACGCCAGAATCAGGATGATCGACTGGAAGAGAGTCAGTTTCTTTCTCATATTCCTTTTACTTCAGTACGTAGCCGACACTTCTCACGGTCTCGATGATGGCAGAAGAAGTGGCTAACTTCTTTCTCAGATGAGAGATAAACATATCAAGACTTCTGGTTTCGACAATCTGATCCATACCCCAGACATCGGCCATGATGACATCTTTCGATAACACGGTACGGGAATGGAGAATGAGATATTTCAGAAGAGAATATTCGGTCTCAGAAAGAACCAGCGGTGTTCCTTTCAGAAGAATCTGATGCCCTTTTTCATCGATGACTAAGTCCTTATACTCAAAGGTAGCCTGCGGATGGGACTTACGGAGATTCGCTTTGACGCGGGCAACGAGTTCTAAAACACCGAAAGGTTTGGCAAGATAGTCGCTTGCTCCTAAGTTGAGACCTAAGACCTTATCGGTCTCGGCTCCCTTAGCCGAAACCATAATCACCGGGATATCTTTGGTTTCTTCGTTCTCCTGTAACCTTTTGAGAACGCTTAAACCATCTTCTCCGGGGAGCATGATATCCAGTAGAATCAGACTCGGTTTCTGTTCTTTCAAAGCCGCATAGAAAGAAGGAACATCCGCAAAGGTCTTACACGGATAACCGGACATCGAAAAAGTGGCCTGATAAAGTTCCAGAATCGACTGCTCATCGTCCAAAGCGTAAATGATTTCGTTCATATAGCAATAGTTTAACTGATAGAGTGGGTTCCCGTCGAAGAATAATCGACCCATTCCCCGATATTGACCGCATGATCGCCGATTCTTTCGAGATATTTGGCAACCATCATGAAAACGATGGTCTGATCGTCATACTTCGATTCCTTGGAACGGAGCAGATCCATCAGGTCTTTCTTCTCTTCTAAGAAAAGAGCATCCACCCGGTCATCATCCTTGCTCAAAGAACGGGCAGATTCGACATCCTTATCGTTATAGCTCTTCAAAGCTTTCGCGACCATCGATTCCACACAGCCGAACATCTGCAGAATCTTATCGGTCTTGGGATAATAGGGCTCTTTTGGAAAAGCTAAGACCTCTTCGGCGATATCGACACAATAATCCCCGACTCTTTCTAAGTCCGTGATCATCTTCAAAGCCGCACCCATATTGCGGAATTCGCTCGCATACGGTTGATCCAGAAGCATGATGCGAAGGGTTTTCTGTTCGATCTCTTTGTAATAGACATCGATCGGTTTATCCCCGTCTACGACTTTCTTCGCTAACTCTATATCCTGGTTTTTAAAAGCAAGCATGGTGTTATGGACAGCTTTGAGGCAAAGAAGTCCCATATCGGCGACTTCTTTATCGACGGATACCATTTCTTTTTCAAAAGGTGAAAGTTTTTCCATAGTTTATCCAAACCTCCCGGTGATATACCGCTCTGTTCTCGGATCGGAAGGATTCGAGAAAAGCTCTTCGGTCTTCTTCGTCTCCACCAGATCTCCTAAAAGGAAGAACGAGGTGTAATCCGCAATACGGCTAGCCTGCTGTAAGTTATGGGTGACGATGACGATCGTATATTTCTCTTTGAGCTGGATAGCAAGCTCCTCGATCTTCTTCGTCGAGATCGGGTCAAGAGCCGAAGTCGGTTCATCCATGAGAAGAACTTCCGGAGACATAGCCAGAGCTCTTGCGATACAAAGACGCTGCTGTTGACCACCGGAGAGAGCCATGCCGTTTGTCTTGAGACGGTCTTTGACTTCCTCCCAGAGAGCGGCTTCTTTCAAAGAGCGCTCCACCAGTTCATTGAGCTGGCTCTTGTTACGGACCCCCTGACAACGCGGACCATAGCAGATATTGTCATAGATTGACATCGGGAAAGGATTCGGTTGCTGGAAAACCATACCCACCTTTGTGCGGAGAAGAATTGGGTTGACCATATTGATATCCTCTCCATGGTAAAGAATCTTCCCCTCGACTTTGCAGCCGTCAATCAGATCGTTCATACGGTTGAGGCAACGTAAGAAGGTCGATTTACCGCATCCGGAAGGACCGATCAAAGCATGGATACGATGCTCATAGACTTTGAGATTGATATCTTTCAAAGCCTGTTTGCTTCCGTAATGGAGATTGACATGCTCGACATCAAAGAGGACATGGAGGTTATTTTCGTCCTCGGGGTTATTTTCCCGATGGACTTCGAGTTCCGGTTCGATGGATTCTTCCTCCGTAGAAGTAACTTGCTTATCGTCCATAGAATCACCTTCCTTTCTGCATCTTCTGAATATGATGGGAGAGAAGCTTCACAAGCAAAGAGAGAATCAGAATGACGAAGAGAATGATGATAGATACCGCGCAGCTCGCTTCGTAGTTCATCGTCTCTCCGCTCATCAGATCCCAGATATGAACGGCTAAGGTAGCCGAACCCTGGGTCGGAAGAATCACATCCTTGATCATCGTTCCGGAAGTATAGACAAGAGCTGCCGATTCTCCGATGATTCTTCCGATACCAAGAAGTACTGAAGTAAGAATACCTGGTAGAGCATTTGGAAGAATGATCTTGAAGACGGTCTGGGTCTGACTGGCGCCTAAGGCTAAAGAAGCTTGACTCTGTCTAGCAGGAATCGCCCGTATCGATTCCTCGGTTGACTTGATGATGATCGGTAGAATCATACAGGCTAGAGTAAGTGCACCGGTGATGATATTGCCGCTGCTTGCTCCCGATGCCGAGGCGATCGGAAGGAAGATGATACCGCCTACCAAACCGAAGATAATCGAAGGAATACCGGAAATCATATCGATAGCATTCCTTAGAACTCTTGTTAAAGCGTTATTCTTGGCGTAAACACCGAGATAGATTGCTCCACCGATTCCTAAAGGTAAAGCAAAAAGAAGCGTGAAGAAGATAAGCCACAAGGTAGAGATAAGAGACCCGCGGATACAGCCTCCGCCGACCGTGACAGTCATACTCTTCAGGTAGTTATACTTGGAGAACTGCTCTGCCATATTCTCCGCACCTTTCGAACCGACCACGATGCGGGATTTTCCACCGTCTTTGCTTTCATAGAGAGTGGCAGCGTTGATCATCTCCCCGACTTTCGGCGTGAAGTATTCCTTCGTGTTGGCATCGATCCAAGCGTTGGTGTTACTCTTCGGGTCGATATAGCTGAAACGGACGATCGGATTTCCTTCGGAAGTAGTGGAATCGACAAAGGCGATTCCCCAGTTCGAAGCGAAGTATTCCCCTTCTTTCGGTTCATAGGTGAAGGTGTTATGGGAAGTCTCCACGGTATCGTCGGTCTGGATGCTCGTCAGAGTGGAATTGTAGTTTCCGGTGATGAAATCCCAGGAGAGGGTATTCCATCCTCTCATAAGAACAAAGACGACGATTGCGATTAAAGCGATGATCGAAAAGCTTGAGAAAAGATAAGTCGATCCCGCGGCAAAGAAGTCGTGGATCCTTCTTTTCCGCAACGCTCTTTTCGATTCTTTTTTATCAAAGAAAGAAGTTGTGTTTTCCATACCCTTATGCCTCTTTCTTCTTCTTTCGATTCGTCAAAGGAGAAACTAAGAAGAGAACGCCTCTCTTGATTGCTCTTGCGAACGATACGATATGATACGGCGGAGGATCAATCTCGGAGAGATGGTCTTTGACATCGTTGAGAGTGACATTGGTGACTAAGATGATGATCATCAACACGAGGCCTACCGAGAAACGGATATCGTAATTCATCGAATCCGGAATCGCTTCGCCGATCGAAAGAAGCATCTCCGAAGTCAAAGTGACGGTCGAAGCAAACGGATTCCAGGTGATTCCCTGAATCGGTGAACCGCAGACCATCGAGATAGCGGTCGCTTCTCCCAAGGCTCTTCCGACCCCGAGGATGATACCGGCAAAGATACCGGATTTCGCTGCTCTTAAGCAGATCTTGAAATTGGTCTGGGTCTTAGAAGCTCCTAAGGCTAAAGAACCGTTGATCAGTTCTTTGTTGACACTGTCTAAAGCCGTTACGGAAACCGAGATGATGGTCGGCATGATCATCAGGGTGAGAATGATGGCACCGGCAAGCAAAGAAACACCGGAAGCAGACTTCATCCCCCAGGCTCTTGCCCAGCTGCGGATGATCGGGACGATCACACCCATACCGAAGACACCGAAGATGACCGAAGGAATGGCAGCTAATAAGTCGACGCCACTTTTAATGACGGCAGCTAAAGGCTTCGGTGCGATTCTCGAAATGAAGAGAGCCGTTAAGACACTGGTCGGTATTGCAAGAAGGAAGGTATAGAAATCAAGAATCAGGGTGTTGACGATCAAGTGACCGATTCCATAGAGGAACTTATTGGTGGTGAAGTCGAATCCCCCGTTATAGAGAGTACCGGTGAAGAAGTATCCGAAACTGGCAGAACCGGTCCCGACTTTGCCATCGGCAAAATGTTCAGTATAGCGGATGGAGAAAGGTTTCAGTCCGCGGATAAGAATAAAACCGAGAACGATGACGATGACACTGGCACAGAGAACCGTGATAACCAAAAAAACGAGGCGGACGATCTTATCGGTCCTCTTTTTTCCTTCGGAGTGCTTAGTGGCATTCCTAGCGATGATTTCGGCTACGGTTTCGTTGCTGTTCATGTTCTTCCAAAAAGTGGGGAAAGGCAGGGAAAAGCCTGCCTTTCCGATTCAACAGATTTACTTAATGTCGGACCACTTATTGATGGTGCCGGTCTTAGAGTAGATGTTCAAGGCCTGTTCCCCGGTGATGTTGGTAAGCGGGTTATCCTTATGGACACCGATGACGATACCATCGGTGCAGAGTTTTCCATAGGTGCCATCGGCTAAGGTCTCGGAAGCGTTGAATTCACGGGAAGCGAAAGCGATATCGTACTTGTGTTCGTTACCAGTCTGCTGAGTATATTTGAAGGCATCGCCGGAACCGTGATGATCGTGGTTAGCGATGAAGTTTCCAGCTTTCTTGGAGAAGGAAGCACTTAATGCCTTAGCAACTTTTTCACAGGAAGTGGAACCACCGAAGTTGATGGTGATGGAGCTGTGGTCGGAATCGATACCAGGGTAATTGGCTTTGATATCGTTCCAGCTCTTGGTATCGGTGCTGGTCTGGACTAAGCCACCTTCGGAAGCGATATCCTGGATACCTTCGGTCGTCTTGGTATAGGCAACGAATGCCGAGATGATAAGCCACTTGGTAGCGTTGTTGACATCCGTTTCGGTACGGGTGCAGTAGTTGAAGTTACGGCTTAAGGTGTAGGTGCCATCGAGGATGCTATCTTCGGTAGCCTGAACACCGGCATAGTTAAGAACCTTGACGCCTTTCTTGGTCGCATCATCGACCGAAGAATAGGAGAAGTAACCGATACCGTATTCATCGGCAGCGACCTTGGCGATCATATCGCCGTTGGAAGTGACGGTCTCGACGGTCGACTTGAGAAGAGTATCGTTGCTCTTGGCTTTTTCAATACCGATCTTGGTCATGAAGCCATCACGGGTACCGGAAGTGGTATCACGGGTGTAAGGCTTGATGGTCTGCGAAGCATCGAAAGTGGATTTCGGAGTTTCGGAAGAAGCGGTTCCCTTATCGGAAGCCGGAGTCGAAGCAGCCAGAGTAGAGGAAGAAGTCTTGTTGCCAGAGCAACCAGCTAACGCCGCGACAGCTAAGAAGCAGGGAAGGAAGCTACGGATGATTTTCTTGTTCATGTTTTCCATGGTCCTTTTTTTGTTACGCTTTCATTCAAGCACGGGAAAAGAAAGGCTTCGACCAGCGAAGTGAAAAGGTTTTGTAAAAAATATGTAAATCCGGAGTTCCTGTTTTCTTTGTAACGACATTCAAAAAGAGGCACCTTTTACGAGAAAGTGCCTCCGAATCTTTTCTTTTCAGTTCATCTCGGGCCGGTTATTCCGATAGACAAGATATCCGGCAATATAGATAAGGTTAAGAGCAAGAGAACCCCAGCTATTGAACCAGAAGGAACTCGAACGGTCAAAGAAGATACCATTGATCAGTAGGACGATCACCATGACTAAAGAGAAAGTAGCAAAGAAAGGAGCGAGTTTTCTTAACCTTCCTTGGTTGATATAGCATTCGGTTGCCGAGATACCCGCAAGCATCTGGAAGAAAGCCATGATGACGGCTGTGGCATAAGTAGCTGCGGTATAAGAAGCATCTCCGGTCTGGAAGAAATGAATGGAAGAAAGGAAAATCGTGTTAGCACCGAAGATGACTTCCAAAGCACCCGAGACAAGGAAGACCGTCGAGATGAATCTCTTCCGATGGGTGGAGTTATCGAAGCGCTTCTGGTAATCCTTGCGGAAGTCTTCACAGAAGAGAGGCTCTTTGCTTTCTCCCTGATAGAAGAGGAAGTTGTTGATACGGCCGATATAACCGATGCGGGAGACGAAGTTCTCACTCGGTTCGACTAAGAGAATCGTGACCGCTTCCCAGATGAAGACCCAGGCGGCGATATCGAGAACCTCACTGACCAAGGAGGCATTCTCTCCGGTTCCGAACCAACCTTGGGAATTGCCGTATCCCATCAAAAAGAGAATCAGAATACCGACGATGACAAGGAAAGCCGAAGTGACCCATTTCTTGCGACGGTTATGTTCGCCTTTGAAGTGGTTGAGCTCCATCGTATCGGAGATATTCTCGGCGATTTCTTTCGGTGTGTAATCTTGGTAGTCATCGATGCGGAGATGGACTTCGACCCGGTAACCGATTGGGATATCGGAAACGACTTCTTCGATCTCATGGAAAAGATCGTTCTTGAGAAGAGGAGCTTCTTCTCTTCCGATGTTCTCATCGAAGAGAGCACTCGCCTTCGGATAAGAGAGACGGACGATGACAACTCTCTTCTTCTCATCGACCGGATAGTACTTTTTGATCAGGTCGATCTGACGCTGTTCCTGTTTGGAGAAACTGCTGTTCCGCCAGAGATCCCGGTGCTCTTTCTTCGGTTTCGCTAAGGTGTTATCCGCCTGTTTTTCTTCGGTTACGACAACTTCTTCCTTTTTCTTCGGTTCTTGGTTTTCGTTTTCCATAGGCATTTCTGCTCCGCTAAGAAAAAATATACCACGGCCAAAGAAAGAGTGGAGAGAGGAAAAGTTTCTTCTTTTATACCTAACATTAAAAAGTAACGTTTCCTTCCTCCCCTGTTGTTTCTTCTTTGGAAAAAAGAAGTTTTTCTCTCCTCCCAAAGAAAGGAAATCGATATAATAGGAGCGGTCAGAAAGGGCGAAGCAAATATGGCACGTATCATTCTCGTCGGAGGCGGTTCCTCCTCTGGTAAATCCTATATTACAAAGAAGGTCATCGAACGGATCGGAGAAGAGAACTTCACCCGTATCACCATCGATGATTTCTATAAGGATCAGACCGAGGTTCCGATGGAAGAGAGAATCAAAGTCAATTACGACCATCCCAAAGCTTTCGATTGGAAACTGATGCGTTCCCAGATTCTCGACCTCAAGAACGATAAACCGATCGATAAACCGGTCTATGATTTCACCATCCATAACCGCACCAACAAGACCGAGCACATCGTTCCGAAGAAGATCGTTGTCGTCGAAGGCATCATGGCTCTTGTCGACCGCCAGTTAAGAGAATACGGTGACCTGAAAGTCTTCATCACCGCCACTCCGGAAGTCCGTTTCCTCCGCCGTTTTATCCGCGACCATCAGGAACGAGGACGAAGCTATGAAAACATCGTCAACCAGTACATCAAAACCGTCGCCCCGATGTACGAAGAAGTCGTTGCTCCGAGTGCCGATTACGCCGATCTCATCGTCAATAACGACGGTATCCAGAACCTCGCCATCGAGGTTCTGACCTGCGTTTTCGAAGATCAGCTTCGCAAAGCTACCGATGGTAAAGACCATCGTGTCGCTCCTTCGAACGAATTCAGCGAAGATATTCTCAACAAGGTTTTCCAGAACAGCACAAAATAGGCCGCTGATTTTTATTGACTAACGTTTCCGAATAGAGTAGAATTGACTTCGCCTGAAAACGTTTCAGGTATACCAATGGGGCTGTAGCTCAATTGGGAGAGCGCCTCCATGGCATGGAGGAGGTCGAGGGTTCGATCCCCTTCAGCTCCACCATTGGAAAATAAAAGCCCGAGAAATCGGGCTTTTTTCGTGTTTGTATCCACCAATTTTGGCCATTTGTGACAAAAATGTGGAAGGTTACCGTGGTCGAGGGATGACTGCATACCTTCGCTATCGGTTCGATAGGGATTCCCGCATGAATCCGATTTGAGACAAAGCTGTGCCTCAGATCATGAATGAAGGTTGTCGGATAGCGGCTACCTGACATCCCATCCAAACAGAAGCATCAATGACGTGAAGCTTTACGATTTTCCGAAGAACACATACGTCTATGCAAAGCGACTTCGCGTAAAGCCAAAGTCGCTATGGCTCTCCGATGGCTATAGAGCGTGCAAAAGAAACTAACCAAAAACTGGGACCGGTATACATCCCCCAAAAAGGAGTTCATCCATATTAAGTCCCAGTTCTAGCTTTATTGTATCACTTTTCCAATCGAGTAGGTGACAATTAAGTCCCTCTCACACCACCTAGCATGCCGTTCGGCACTGGGCGGTTCTCTCCGCATTAGAAACTTTGTCTTTCTGTTGGA
>ONBI01000015.1 GCA_900316035.1 uncultured Eubacteriales bacterium | reverse complement strand
TTCTTGTAAATAGTAGTCTGACGTTGCATTTTCTATTTTTACCTTTCTTGTATCTTGAGCAAACTGTAACCTTACCGGGGTGTAGTTCACAATTAGCCACGGGATATTCTAGCACGAGGGGTCGAAAAGTCAAACAAACCGAGCGCGTTTTTCAAAGAAAATTCACGCCTTTCCGAGCGAAAAAGCGAGAAAGGGTTTTCGGGCAAAGAAAAAGAGGGATTTCTCCCTCCCGTAAGACAAAGATAGAAACCTTATTTTGCTTCGCTTTTTTCCTGATTCGGATAATAGATCGAAACGAAGTTTTCGAAGATGCGGATTGCCGTTTCCTGAATCGTATGTAAAGAGAGATTCGAAACACCCTTGAAATAATCAAGATAGGTACCGGCTAAACCGTTAGCGCACATACGGAGTCCGACCGCAAAATTCGGATTGAGCGTAGAACTTGGATAAAGCTCGGCAAGGTACTTCTCTAAGACATTGAGAATCTTCTGCTTCACATCATCGAAAATATACTGCGGAATATAGTTGACGATCGCCTTGAAACTCTCTTCGTTTTTCTGGAAGAAACTGGTCAGAGAAAGGAAGAAACTCCATCCTTGGGGGCCATCGCTTCCAAAAGAAGTCGTCAGCGTCTTTTCAAAATCGATCATCGTGTCGTCTTCGATGCTTTCGACAACCGCATTGATGGAATCGAAGTGGTTATAGAAAGTTCCGCGGTTGAGACCGGCTTTCTCCACGACATCGGTGATAGAGATTTTCTCTAATCCCTTCTTTTCCTTGATCAGCTCAATGAGAGCTTCCTTGATCATCTTCTTCGAACGGATGGCGTTTTGATATTCTCTTTTTACCATCGTCACAGCCTCCTAAAAAGGATTTTTATGCTTTAAATATAATCCTTTGTTCAAACTTAATCAATTGATTAAGTTTGAAAAACGTCTTAATAAGTTCCGATTCAGATACCTTCCGGACGGATTTTTCTCTCAAAAGCATGGACATCTTCCGAGACTTCTTCTGGCGTTTTCTTCATATCGTCCTTGATCCATTGGTTGATATAACCCCAGACAAAACCAGCCATTCCGGCACGATAATAGATTTGGTCTTTCGGGGTATTCTCTTTCGGACCGATATAACGATAAATATAGTCCTGAAGAATATAGGAAAGATTTGCCTGATAAAGAATCTGAATCGGTTTCTTCATGGATAACATATAGGAAGTAGCGACCAGAATCGGATCTTTCGCATCCTTGTTCTTTTCAAACCATTCTTCGGAATAGCGTTCAAAAGCATAGGTGATCACATCCTTCTTATCGAAGAAATTCCGATAATAGGTGATGCGGCTGACACCTGCTTTCTCCGTCAGTTCACTGATATGGATATCTTTGAAATCCTTGGTTTTCAGGAGCTCGAACATCGCTTGCGCAATGCAGTCTTTGATAAGATTAAACTTCTGTTGTTTTTTTGACATAATCGGTTTCCGCATCGATAGTTTAGCACAGCGAAGCGGGAATGTGACTCAGTTAAACCTAAAAATTATCATCGCTTGTTGAAAAGTAGAGTTGCCTTCTTCCTATGTGTTCAAAATTAGAAGCGATAGAAAAAGGCACTCTCCCCTGAGAAGAGGAAAGTGCCTGAAGAGAACAAAGATACTAATCGAGAACGGTCGGTTTTGTCGCCTTGTAATCGTCGTAGGAAGGAACCGAGATGGCCGAAGAAGTATCGGCCATAGTGGAAGTGCGGGATCGATTTGATTCACTTCCGGAGGCTAGGAATTCCTTGACAGCTGAATAGGTAACACTGGTGGAGCCGTTATTTCCACTCCCACCTGGTTTATCCCGGTGTCCGTTGTTCTTATCGGAAGCGGATCTGTTAGGCGAAGTACTTACCATTGAATTTCCTAAAACCAATGAAATAGGAGAAAAACAGGTTTTATTATTCTTTCTAGATTTCCTTTAGAGAAAACAGATAAACGCGAAAACAAAAATTTCTTGTATACCATGTAGACAGATGCATATCGTGATTTTCCTTTTATTCTTCTCAAAATTCTTCTTTTTCTTCTATTCTTGGCACTCTTTTTGATGCTTAACGTCGGTAGAAAAGAGAAAAACTTGTCTTTCTTTTTCTGCCCTTCTCTACCTGGCTACAGAACTCTCGTCTGTTATGAATATGTATAAAAAGAGAAGTTCTGTACTATAATGAAGCCATTCTTCAGGTGGGATTTCCTATGAATATTACATATTTAGTCATCGATATCGGTACCCAATCCTTAAGGGCCAGTCTTGTTTCTCCAAAAGGAGAAATCTTAGCTTTCTCAAAACAGACTTACGAAACACCGTATGTTTCTCCTGAAAAAGGCTTTGCGGAACAGGATATCGATTTTTATATTGAGACGATGGCGAAAGCGACCAGAGAACTCGCTTCCCGTTATCCCGAAGAGATGAAAGCCGTTGTCGGTATGTCGGTTCTCACCTTCCGCGATTCTTCGGTTCTCTTGGATAAAGATAAAAAACCGATTCGCCGTGCTATTCTTTGGCTCGATCAGCGTGTGACCCGTTTACCGAAGATGCAGAATTTCACCTGGGCCGAAAGACTTCTTTTCCGTTTCATCGGTATGAGCGATGCGGTTCGTTATAACGCAGAAAGAACCCCAACCTATTGGTTGATGGAACACGAACCGGAAAACTGGGCAAAGCTTGCTTACTACTGCCCTTTAGGAGCCTATTTCAATTACCGCATCACCGGAAATCTTTGTGTTTCCGCTGCGGATTGTATCGGACATTATCCTGTCAATTTCAAAGCTGGCAAATGGTATGGACCTCATCATCCGAAACAGGATGTCTTCCATATTCCGTATGAAGCTCTTCCTCCGCTTGTTCCTGTCGGAAGCAAAATCGGAACAGTCCAAGAAGAATTCAGTCAGTTATCGGGAATTCCTTCTGGAACTCCGGTCTATGCTTCTGCTTCCGATAAAGCCTGTGAGAATTTCGGTAACGGTTGTATTGAGAAGAGCGAAGCTTCTATTTCTTTAGGAACTGCCTGCACGGTCGATGTCACCGATTCGGTTTATAAAGAGCCAGAGAAATTCTTACCGACGTATCCTGCTCCCTATCCGCATAGCTATAACGAAGAAATCCAGATTTACTGTGGCTTATGGATGATCCGTTGGTACCTCGAAAACTTCAGTTCCGAAGAAAAGAAGGAAGCGGAGGAACGCGGACTCCGTGTCGAGGATGTTCTCAATGAAAAAATCCGTTCGGTCCCGGCGGGTTGTGATGGCTTAGTTTTACAGCCATATTGGGAACCTGGTCTGAAGAGACCTAACGCCAAAGGATCCATCGTCGGTTTCTCTTCGGTTCATACCCGTTACCATATTTACCGCGCTATCTATGAAGGGCTTGCGTTTGCTCTTCGGGAAGGCCTAGATGAAATCGTCAGGAAAACGAAGAAAGTCCCGGATCTGCTTGTTCTCTCCGGTGGCGGTTCCCGTTCGAAGGAGTTGGCACAGATTCTCTGTGATGTTTTCGGCATCGATAGCATGATTTCTTCGCAGGTGGAATCTTCTACCTTAGGCGGGGCGATGGCTGGGTACTTAGCTTGCGGTGTTTATAAGACGCCGGAAGAAGTGAAGGCGAATATGTTTGTCCCCGGTCAGATTCTCCATCCTAATATGGAAAATCACAGAACTTATGACCGCCTCTATAAAGACGTCTATGTTCATCTCTATCCTTCTTTAGCCGGTGTCTATAACAACTGCAAAGACTTCGCTTTGGAAGAAATGAAGAAGACTCAGCAGAAGTAATCTTCTTTGAACATAAAAACTCCGCCTATCCTACTTTTGATCAAGTAGGAAGAAGCGGAGTTTTCGTTTGCTCAGTTGTTTTCTTTATTCTCTTCGGTGATCTTGGCGTTAAGGTCGTAATGCGGATCGTTGAAGTTGGTCTCGAGTTCTCTTTCCTTGACGATTTCACCGTTGACGTCTTCGAATTCATCGATGAGATCCGTGAAGGAATCTTTAACGGCAAGATAATCGCACGCCTGATCATAAGCAGAGACCGAAGAATCATAGACGCGGTCTAACTGTTCATGATATTCGTTTAAAGCATCTTTGACATCCGCAAGGAAGTCGAGGTCGAAGACAGCATAGTAGGCAAGCGCAGTATAGAAGTCTTCCTCCGAAGAATTCTTGAGCTTCTGGAAAGCCGCAGAATAGGAATCGATGAAGTCATCTCCTAAAGGCTGTCCTTCGTGTTCTTTGACAGAATAGAAGTCAGCGACGGCAACAAACTTGGCCGTGACATCAAGAAAAGCTTTGTAGCTATCCTTCATCTTCTCTTTGGCTTCTTCCGGCGTTCCGACATCCGGTAAATTCATCGTATCAATCATGGTGTGTTTTTCCTTTCCCCGTTGTGGACGGTTTTTCGATTTCGGCGAGTAAGACAATCAGAGACTGCTTATCCATCGCTTCTCCTTTTTCATCCTCGTCAATCAAAAGATGCTTATGAAGCTCGGCAAGAACTTCTTCATGGCTCAGATCATAAATGCCATCGAGAAGGTTGATACATTCTTCGTTATCTCTGGTTTCGTCAACCTTATAGGGATCGACACCATAGTCTTGGATACCGAGGATGATATCATTGATCCAACTCTTGATGCGATAGACAAGAAGAAGGCGGAGAGCAAAGGTATCCTTTGCTTCTTCAAAATCTTCTTCGTCTAACAGATAAGGACTGAAAGGAGAAGAAGTGATATCAAAAGATTCTTCTCGGATAGTGAGCATTTCATCAAGATCTTCCTGAAGATTGAGCGGAATCAGATGAGAATCCATCAGGATGGAATGGAAGGCACTTTCCCCGCTTCTGGCTTTGCGGAAATAAGGAAGCAGGATGCTCTGATAGGAATCTACCTGTTGATAAGCGCTGTCGTTAAAACGTTCTTCCTGCGGAAGAGCGTCTTTGCCGTCGAAGACTTTTCCCATCGCGATGACAAGGGATAGGTCAACTAACGTCGAGTCGATAGATAGGAGCAACTCCTGGTTCATTCTTTCCAGAAGTGTCCGGTTAAGCATTTCGGTGCGATTCATCTCTTTACTATTATAATTTGTTTTGCCTTTTCTCAAGGGACAAAATGAAAATTGAGAGAAGGAAGTTACTCCTAAGATTAGAAATCACTAACCCAATCGGGTGCGATATTATAAAAAGCAACGAATATGACCGAATTATTATTGAAGCTATTTGTTAAAGATTATCGCCATGTCGAAGACCCTAAAGTCCGGAAGAGATACGGACTTCTCGGGACCTATTTCGGTTTGATTACGAACCTGCTTCTTTTCTTTGCTAAGATCGTCATCGGTCTTCTTTTACGTCTCTATTCTATCGTTGCCGATTCCGTGAACAACCTTTCCGATTTCGGTAATAACCTCCTTTCATTGATCGGCGTCAAGGTGAGTGCAAAACCGGCGGATCGGGAACACCCTTATGGACATCAGCGTATCGAGTACATCATGTCCCTGATCATCGCCTGTGTCATTATCTCTTTGGCAGTAGTGATGTTCTACCAAGGTGTAAGAGATACGATTGCTTTCTTTACTACCTTAGTCAATACGCATCAACCTCCGAAAGCAGAAATGAGCTATGTCATGTATGTGACTTCTCTTTCCATTCTGACTGCAGCTATTCTCTTCAAATTGCTGCAGGCAAACCTCTATCTCAGCTTAGGAAAAAGAATTCAATCGATGCAGCTGAAAGCCTTAGGGAAAGATGCCGTCAACGACGTCTTCTCTACTTCCTGTGTCATCCTCGGTATCTTGATCGCTTGGTTTACCGGTTATGATGTCGACTGTTTCTTCACTCTGTTTGTTTCCGTGCTAGTTACTCTCTCCGGTGTTCAGATCATGAAGGAAGCTATCAACGTTCTCATCGGTCAGGAACCGGATAAAGAGTTGGTCGACAAGATTATCAACCTTGTAAATTCCCATAAAGATGCTTTAGGAATGCACGACCTTTCTCTTCATTATTACGGAAATGTCATTTATGGTGTTATCCATATCGAAGTCGATGCCAGTAAAGATATCTTCGAAAGCCATGAACTCTGCGATACGATTGAAAAGGAAGCGCTGGAAAAACTCAATATCAACCTCACAGTCCATATGGATCCAATCCGAGTCAACGATTACGAAACCGAGATGTATCGCACTCTCATTCAGCAGGGGCTGAAAGATTATCCAGTGAAGAACATCACGATGCATGATTTCCGTTTAGTGAACGGACCAAGTCAGGTCAACATTGTTTTCGATCTGGTAATTCCTCAGGAAATCAACAACAACGATGACCGCAAACTGCTTACGGATTTCCTCAATCGTTATACCGACAACAAGAACGGCAAGAGATCTCATCTCGATATTCATTTCGATAGTGAACTGACGGATTTCTTATACGGAACAAGCGCGGAGAAAAATAATCGCTGATCCCTTTTCTGTCACTAAGTGTATTTACTAAGGGAATGTATTATAATAAACACCGCTTCTTAGGTGATTCATTTAGCAAGGAGAAAACTTATGGAAAACAACCAACAGCCGAAGAATCCCGCGGTCAATGATCTCAACGATCAGGAACAGCGCCGCCGGGAGAAACTCGATCTTTATCGTGCACAGGGAATCGATCCCTTCGGCCATCAGTATGATGTCGATTCGACTTCTATCGGACTGAAGGAAGATTATGCTTCTCTTCAGCCGGAAGAGGTCAAAGAGGACAAGGAAGTCCGTATTGCCGGACGTATCGTTTTACTCCGTAAGATGGGTAAAGCTTCCTTCTTCACTCTTCAGGATAAATGGGGCAAGATTCAGTGCTACATCCGCCAGGATGTGGTCGGCGAAGAGAATTACAAACTCTTCAAATTAGCGGATTTAGGGGATATCTGTGGCATCCGTGGCCATATGATGAAGACCAAGACCGGAGAAGTCACGATCCGTGTCAGCGAATACACGCATCTTGTCAAAGCTCTCCGTCCGCTTCCGGATAAGTTCCATGGCTTATCGGATCCGGAAGATCGTAGAAGACATCGTTATGTTGACCTCATCGTCAACGATGATTCCCGCAGAGTCGCTTTCCTCCGTCCGAAGATCGTCCGCGGTATTCGTGATTTCATGGATAGCGAAGGCTTCGTCGAAGTTGAAACAACGATTCTTCAGCCGATTTTAGGCGGTGCCAATGCGAAACCTTTCATCACCCATTACAACGCTCTCGACCAGGATTTCTATCTCCGTATTGCAACCGAACTCTCTTTGAAGAGACTTCTTGTCGGCGATATGGAACGTGTTTATGAAATCGGCCGTATGTTCCGTAACGAAGGTATCGATTCTACTCACAATCCGGAATTCACCACGATGGAAGCTTATCAGGCTTTCGGAAACCTTGACAGCATGGTCGAACTGACCGAAAAGCTTTTCCACTATCTCGCGGATAAAGTCATCGGCAAGCAGCAGTATCACTGGCTCGGCTACGATATCGACTTATCGAAGCCGTTTAAGAAGATCACCATGACCGAAGCCATCAAGGAGAAGACCGGCGTTGATTTCTATCAGGTCAAGACTCTCGATGAGGCTAAGGCCTTAGCTGCGAAATTCGGCGTCGAAGTCGAACCTCACTTCCTCTGGGGTCACATCCTCAACGCTTTCTTCGAGAAGTTCTGCGAAGCGGATCTCGTCCAGCCGACTTTCGTCTGCCAGCACCCGGTTGATATTTCGCCGTTAGCAAAGAAGGATCCTTCCGATCCTCGTTTCACGCAGCGTTTCGAAATGTATATCTCGACTCACGAGATGTGCAACGCCTTCACCGAACTCAACGATCCTATCGATCAGAGAGCCCGTTTCGAAGAGCAGGTCGAAGAGAAGCGTAAGGGCAACGATGAAGCCTGCGAAGTCGATGAAGATTTCTGCGAGGCTTTGGAGTATGGTATGCCGCCGGCAGGTGGTATCGGTTACGGTATCGACCGTCTGGTCATGTTCTTCACCGAATCCGATTCGATCCGTGATGTTCTCCTCTTCCCGACGCTGAAGCGTAAAGAAACTAAGTAATTCTTTCCATGAGCGAGTACAACAAGTATTTCCGCAAGAGTTTCCGCAATCTTTACAACTACGTCTACGATTCCGGAGATATTCCGTTTTCGGAGAAACCTTTCAACGATCTTGATGCCCTCGTCATGAGTGTTCTTTCCTATTTGCCTTTGGAGACGATTCTTTCTCCTGAAGAGGAGATGGAAGAAGTTCCTTTGCCGGAAATAATCACCAGGTATCTAGGCTCCCTGAATGTCGATTACATGGGAGCCTACTACCCGGATTTTGCGTTTAAGCATATTGTTCTTTGCTGGCGCTTACTCACTGCAAAGCGCTATAGCAACAGCAAAGTCATCGCTTTTGAAAGCAAGACGAGCGAGAGCCAAAGAATGCAGTTTGCCGGCATTGCTCTTACGCTGGACGATGGTACCCTTGCTGTTTCTTATCGAGGGACCGATAACACCTTTGTCGGTTGGAAAGAAAACCTCGATATGGCTTATGTCCCCTATGTTCCGGGAGAAGGGTTAGCTACCGGTTTCCTCAAGGAGGCCATGGACGAATGTCCGGAAAGAAAAGTAAGAATCTTCGGTCATTCCAAAGGTGGTAACTTCGCGGTTTATGCCGCTACTTCTATTCCGTCGAAGTATCAGGATCGGATTCTGAATATTTTTTCCATCGATGGTCTTGCTGTCTGCAAGGAGCTGAAGGAATCCGAAGCGCATGCCAGAATCCAGGATAAGATCATTCTTTTCGTTCCGGAACAGTCTGTCATCGGAATGCTTCTCGATCATGAGAAGGTCACTCAGGTCGTAGCGGCTTATCCGAAGAACGAAGTTTTCAATCAGCACGATATTTATAACTGGGTTGTCTCCGATACCGAAGATAAACTTGTTCCAGCTACGCTTCAGCCGATGGGGAAATACTTCACGGCTTCTTTGAACGATTGGTTCAAGAAGACGAAGAACATGGCAGATCTCGATTGTCTTCTCAACGCGATGATTCAGGCCTGTGAAAAGCTCGGCTACACGACTCCGGATGATGGTTTTGCTCAAGGCGCAAAAGTCATTCAGAACGTCATGGGTATGCCGCTTCCCCGAGAAGAAAAGAGAAAGGTCAACGCCGCCCTTCTCAACCTTTTAGGAGCGCTCAACGCCCATCGTCCACAGCTGCGGAAAGAGCAGCAGGCTGTTGAAAAGCAAAAGAAGAAGAAAGAGTTGGAAATGAAGAAAAAACAGAAACTCATCGATCAGCTCGCCGCCAAAATGGATGCGGATATGCGGCATCGTTAAGGTATGGAAAATACAGAAAACAAGAAATTCCTGTTTCCTTTCTTCAAGCGGGAGAAAGAGAACTTGGGTTTGGGAGACAATATCGTCGTCGTCGATAATCTAAGGAAGACGTATGGTAATTTTGTCGCGGTGGATGATATCTCCTTCAGCGTCAGACGCGGAGGGCTTTTTGCCTTCTTAGGTCTTAATGGTGCGGGCAAAAGCACGACCATCAACATCATCACCGGTATCCTCAGCAAAGATTCCGGAAAGATCGTCATCGATGGTGTCGATGTCGATAAAGAGCGTCAGCTCATTAAACATGAAATCGGTATTGTCTTCCAGAACTCGGTCCTTGATCCGGTATTGACGCCAAGAGAGAATCTGACTCTCCGTGCAGGTTTCTATGGCATCACTGGAGATCTTTGGAAAGAGAGACTGAAGACCATTTCGGATCTTTTGGAGCTGGAGCCTTTCCTCGATCGTCCGTTAGGAAAACTCTCCGGGGGGCAGAAGCGCCGTGTCGATATCGCCAGAGCTATGGTTCATGATCCGAAGCTTCTGATTTTGGATGAACCGACGACCGGACTTGATCCGCAGACGAGACTTTCCGTTTGGAATCTTGTCAATTCTCTTCGTGCTAAGACGGGAATGACCGTTTTTTTGACGACACATTATATGGAAGAAGCGGAAAAGGCAACCTATGTTGTCATTCTTTCCCATGGTCGCATCATTGCCGAAGGCACTCCTTTAGAGCTGAAGAACCAGTATTCCGGCAACTACGTCGTTCTGCATGCAAAGAAGAACCCGCAGGTCGAGGAAGTTCTCAACCAGAGCGGACATTCTTACCATTATCTTCACGATCAACATGTTTACCGTATTCTTGTCAAAGATTCAGCCGATGCTCTCAGCTTCTTAGATGCCCATAAAGATATCCTCGATGATTTCGAGGTGGAAAAAGGAAGCATGGACGATGTCTTCCTCAATGCTACTGGAGCAAGAGCGCAGATGGAGGAGAACAGCAATGGAAATCAAGATTGATAACAATCAAAAAGGACTCCCTCATCAGTTCCTCTCCTATTGGTATCTGACCCGAAGACATCTTAAGGTGTTCTTCAAAAATGTTCCTACGGTCATCTTCTCTTTGATGGTCCCGTTAGCGATTTTTGCGGTCTATGTTGTCTTCTTAAGAAGCTTAGAGGTCGGTGTCATCCGTGAGCAGTTTGAAGCCGCGCTTGCTAGGAACAATCTCGCAGATGCCAGTGATGCTTTCAAGGAAGAGGCAATGACAAAACTATCCGGCATCGCGGATTGCTGGCTGATATCGGGTGTTCTCGGTGTCTCCTGCATTACGGTATCTCTGAATACGGATTACATCGTGGTCCGTGATAAGGAGACCGGAATCACCAGAGACTTCATCTCTTCTCCGATCGATCCCCGTATCATTGTTCTTTCTTATTTCACTTTCAACGTTATCGTCACTTTTGCTATCAACTTCTTGGTCTATCTTCTCTGCCTTCTTTACATTGCTATCTCCGGTGCCTATATGATTTCCTTGGTCGATTTCTTTGCTATCTTAGGTATTCTGCTTCTTTCGGTTATCTCGGCTTCTCTCATCACTTTCTTCATCTGTTCTTTTATCTCGAGCGAATCCGTCCTTTCTCCGATTGTGGCGATTGTCTCTGCGGCTATCGGCTTCCTTATCGGTGCTTATTTGCCTTCCGGTTTTGTCGATCCCGGTATTGAAAAGATCACCGTTTTCTTCCCTGGTACATATTCGGTTTCTCTGCTTCGCAACTACTTCATTGAGACACCGCTTGCGAAACTTCAGTCTTTCTTTATGACTACCGATGGCGGTAAATATCTTCCGCTTGCGAGTCTCATCGATGAACTGACCGGTCAGTTCGGTTTCAACCTCAATTTCTTCGGCTATAAAGTTCCCCGTGAGATCATGGCTCTAGTCATTTTTGCTTTTATCGGAATCTTCGCCGTTTTGGATATCTTCGTCGGTTATCGTCATTTCTTCTCGATTCACTCCCGCAAGAAAGAGAAGAAAAAAGATAAAAATGTTTCTGCAGACTGAAGAAAACATCTGCTTTCAACCTATAATCACAGACGAGGGCTATTCAACATGAAATTTTCAAAGTCTTTTGCTCTTTCCGTTCTCAACGCTGGGTTAGCAACCGGTGCCGATTATGCCGAGATCTATTATCAGGATAAACGCACCAAGGGCTATACCCGCAGATATCAGAAAGTCGATGGCATCGGTTCCGGTAGAACCTGCGGTGTCGGTATCCGTTTATTAAAAGGAAAACAGCAGGTATACGGATTCACTTCCGATTTTTCCAAGCGTGCTTTTCTTGACCTTGCTTCTTCCTTAGCTCTCGGTTTTGACGGCGAGAGAGTTCTCACTGTCCGGGAACTGAAAAAGAAACCGATGCGGAAGAACATCAATCCGATTGCGATTCCTCATTCCGCATGGTCGGACGAAAAGAAAATCGCTTATCTCAAAGATGGCGAAGATGCTGCTTTTGCCGTATCTCCGGAAGTCAAGAATGTCAATTGTTCCTTATCCGAGAGCGATGAACATGTTGAAATCTACAATTCGGACGGTATCTGCTGTGAAGATGACCGTGTCCGAACCAGTCTTGTGGTTTATGCTATCGCTTCCGATGGAAAATCCTTCCAGTCCGGATATGAAGCTCTGGGTTTATCCTGTGGCTTGGAACTATTAGAGAAGACCGATATCAAAGCCTTAGGTAAGAAATGCGCCGAGACGGCAATCGCTTTACTAAAAGCACCGGAAGGTCCTTCCGGAGAAATGCCGGTTGTCTTAGGCAAGGGTTTCGGTGGAGTCCTCTTCCACGAATCCTGCGGACATCCTTTGGAAGGTTCCGCCATTTCCCATGCGACTTCCCCGTTCACTGGGAAACTCGGTCAGAAGATCGGTTCTTCGATTCTCAATGCTTACGATGACGGTACGATTGAAAACGGCTGGGGCAGCGAAAATGTCGATGATGAAGGAAACGCTCCGACCAAGAATCAATTGATCAAAGACGGTGTTTTAGTCTCTTATATGCTCGACCGCTATACCGCTAGACGTATCAATCCTACTCTTACTCCGACAGGAGCCTGTCGAAGAGAGTCCTATCGTTATCTTCCGACGACCCGTATGACCAACACCTATATCGGTGCCGGTACCTCGGATCCGAAAGATATCATCGCTTCGGTCAAATACGGAATCTACTGTGTCGGCCTTAGCGGTGGACAGGTGGATCCCGCGACCGATCAGTTCGATTTCACTTCGGATGTCGCTTATGTCATCAAAGACGGGAAACTTGACCACATGATCCGTCCGGTTTCCTTGATGGGTTATGGATACGAGATTCTTCCCCGTATCACCATGATCGGAAACGACTGCGAAAGAGCTCCGGGAACCTGCGGTGCAGCTTCCGGCAGTGTCTTTGTCGAAGTCGGTCAGCCGACCTTGTTGGTTTCGAAGATGCTTGTCGGTGGAGCAGGAGGTAACAACGAATGAGAGTCAATGTCAAAAAGTATTTCGATGAAGCTCATAAAGCGGGTCTGACTCCTTTTTCCCTCGCTTATGGTTTCTCTAAATCTTTTTCTGTCAGCACTTTCAACGGTGAGGTAGAGGAACAGAAAATCGGTATTTCCCAGTCAATCGGAGGTAGAGCCCTCTATCAGGGGAAGGTCGGTTATTTCTCTAGCGATGCCATCGATGATTCGACTCCTGCTTTGATGGCAGAAGCGATCAAAGAGAGTGCTCTTTTCGGGAAAGAAGAAAAAGCGGAGAATTTCTACCACGGCGGTAAACCGTATCGCAAAGTCAAAATCGATGAGAAGGCTTTCGTTCCGGCTACCTTGAAGGAACTGAGAGAAGCGGCGTTAGCCCTTCAGAAGAAAGTCAGCGCTTATGATTCCCGTATCACCAAAGCCGAAATCGACTTCTCGATGGACACTTCCGAGTTCCATAAAATGAACGATGTCGGTATGAAGTGTCAGGAAAAACGGGGAACCTTCGTCGGTTCTATCACGGTTGTCTGCGAAAACGAGAAGAAGGAACCCCGTACGGGATATCGTTCCTTCTATTCCTTCACTTCCTTAGCGGATCTTGTCGCGAAGGGAGAAAAGGAAATTGAAAAAGCGGTCCATGCCGCGGTGGATTTCTTCGGTACCGGTGCCCTGAAGGGAAAAGACTATAAAACCGTTCTTTCCCCGGATGTTGTTTCTGTTTTACTTCCATATCTATTAAGCCATTGCAATGCGAAGAAAGTCCATAAACACCTTTCTATCTATGAAGGAAAGTTGGGAACGCAGGTCACTTCAAAACATCTCACTCTTCTCCATACTCCTCATGCTCCATCCATCGCTTCCTCTTCCTTTGATGGCGATGGTGTTCCTACCCAGGATTTCCCGATTATTCAGCGTGGTGTTCTGAAGAACTACTTCTATTCTCTTGAGACCGCCAACGAAGAACATATCGAATCCAACGGTTGTGCTTCCGGGAACGGAAACGGTTCCTTCATCACTCTTACCGTAAAGCCGGGAAAGAAGAATCTGGATGCTCTCTTTGCGCAGATGAAAAAAGGCATCTATCTCACTTCTGTCTCCGGTACGAATACCGGTATCGATGATCAGTCTCTCTTCTTCTCCTTACCTTGCGAAGGTTATGTGATTGAAGACGGAAAGAAAGCCGGTGCTTTCTCGATGACGATCGCTTCCGGCAATCTGAAAGATCTCTTCAACGATGTCCTTGCCATCGGTTCGGATAGTGAAGATGAGGGCGGTGTTTTCACGCCTTCGCTTCTCGTTAAGAAAATCCATTACGCCGGAAAATAACATGCAGCGCCGTTTTCTAAGCCTTTTCAGCCGGAAAAACGGCGCTTGTATTCCTACCCCTTCTTCTTTATAATAGGTTCATCCGTAAATCTCATGAGGTTTTTAGAATGAATTCTGGTTGGGAAATTGCCCTTATTGTATTATCGTTTATCATTATCGCTATTGTCCTGATGCAGTCAGGCAAGTCCGAAGGCGCTTCGGCCGCCGTCATGGGTGGTAACAAGATGAATATCTTCACCCGTACGAAGGAACGCGGTGCCGATAAGATCATGACGATTATCACCGCCGTCTTAACGGTTGCCTTCTTCATCTTGGCGGTTCTGGCCAGTCATCTCTAAACGAAATCCTCGGGGCTCTAACGGCCCCGTTTATTTTTGCATAAAGCAGACCTTTGTTAGGAAACGGAAAAGGATTACAAATGACAGAAACAACTATCATCAAGTTGCTGAAGAATCAGCAGCTCTCGAAGAAGGCTCTCGTGGAAAAGGTCGAGGCCTTCACCAAAGAAGAACAGTCGGAACTCGACGCTCTTCTTACGCATCTGCAGGCAAGCGGTATCGTCGGCCTGCACAACAACTTCTACTTCCTGCTTTCGGATCAGAAGATTTTCTTAGCGAAGGTCACGTTCAAAAACCGTAACTTTGTCGTGCTTCGTTCCGTCAGTGACGGAAGTGAAGTACGTCTTTCCGGTGAAGAAGCGGATCAGCTTCTCATCGGCGATTTGGTCTATGCCAAGGAGTTCCAGCAGAACACCTATCATTGCTTAGACTATTACAAAGCAACCGATACTCTCAAAGGCCGTTATTCCATCACGAAGGATGGGAAAGAACAGCTTTTGGTCGATTACCTCAATGCCTGTGGAAAAACCGTTCTGATCGACGGGATTGCCGATGGCTTGAAAGTGAATCAGGGCGATCTTCTCGAAGGTAAGATCCGTTATTTCAAAGGCGATACTCTGAAAGTCACTATCACTTCTCTCCTCGTCCGTGCGGACGATGTCGGAAGCGATATTTCAATGATCATCTCGGAGAATGACGGACGACTTGAATTCCCTCAGGCCGTTCTTGACGAAGCCAAAGCCATTCCGCAGGAAATCAGCGAAGAGGACTTAAAGGGAAGAGAAGATTTCCGCGACCATTGTGTCGTTACAATCGATGGAGACGATGCCCATGATTTCGACGATGCGGTTGAAATCGAACGCGATGGAAACGGTTATCTTATCCGTGTCCATATTGCCGATGTCACGCATTATGTCCGCACCAATCATCCGCTCGATGATGAAGCCAAACTCCGCGGTACTTCCATCTATGTCGCTGACCGTGTGGTTCCGATGCTTCCGTTTGAGCTTTCGAACGGCATCTGCTCACTGAATCCGAATGTCGACCGTCTTGTTCTCACTTGCTCTATGGAAGTCGATGCGATGGGCCATGTCTTCTCCTCGAAGGTGCAGCGCGGTGTTATCCGTTCTCATGGAAGACTCACTTATAACCAGGTCAATCAGTTTTTCGAAGGACAGGAGGTTCCTTTCTCTCAGGAGATCAAGGATTCTCTTACTCTGATGAGAGAAGCAGCCAAAGCTATCCGCCGGAGAAGAGACTTACAGGGTGCGATGAAGCTCGATTCGACCGAACTCAAATTCCATCTTGATGAGAACGGCATGCCGGATTCGGTCACGAAGCAGGTTCAGGGCGAAGCCGAGAAGATGATCGAGGATATGATGATCATCGCTAACTGTTCGGTCGCAAAGGAACTGAAGAGAGCCCGTATTCCGGTTCTTTACCGTATTCATGAATTCCCGCCGTCGGATAAGATCTCGACGTTACGTGATTTTCTCAAACGCGCCGGTCTCATCGCTTCTTTCCCTCGTACCGAAAATATCTCCGGAGCAAGACTGAACGATTTCCTTGCTTCCATCAAGGATGACAATCTCCGCAGCGCGGTTTCCTATATGGTTCTCCGTTCGATGGCAAAAGCCCGTTATTCTCCGGAAGAGTTAGGCCATTTCGGCTTAGCGGAGCTGGAGTATTGCCATTTCACTTCGCCTATCCGCCGTTATCCGGATGATATCATCCATCGTCTGGTCAAGGATTATCTCTTGGATAAGAAGCCCTTTGACTATGATGAACTGACGCAGCGCTTAGAAGATCAGGGCGATGCCTTATCCGACTTAGAAGTCAAAGCGGATTACATCGAAAGAGAATCCGATGATCTTGAGTCGGCAAAATATATGTCGACCCGGATCGGCACTCTCTATCATGCGAAGGTTATGTCGTTAGTGCAGCGTGGTATGTTCCTTGAAACGGATATCGGAATCGAAGGATTCCTTCCGTATCACTGCATGCACGGGGATTATTTCCACTACGATGAAAGATCCTTTGCTGCCTATGGCGAGAAGACCGAAGTCTCCTTCACCATCGGTACGCCGATCGATGTCAAGGTTCTCTCGGTCGATATCGATAAACGGGAGATTGACTTTGCGACGCCGGAGTTCTACGATTCGCACGCTCTCAATCTGAGCGAAGAAGAGAAAGAAGATCTGGCCCGCAATGGTATCCGTGTCTATACCAAGTACGAAGATGTCCCGTTGATGACGGGGAAACCTCGCTTCACAAATGAAGAAGAGGAAAACGAAGATTATGGAGAAAGAGAAACTATGGAACCGAAAGAAAACGATCAGAATGTCTTAGATGCCTTAGACGCGATGGATGCCAAAGAAAAAGAAGTCGAAGAAGATAACTTCCGTCCGACCCCGGAACAGTGGAAGGAAGTCGATGTCATCCGTGCCGTTGTTGCGAAATATCCGGATGATGAAGCAAAGGTCCTTCAGGTCTTAGCGGTCATGGATATCGATGAAGCGGAATACCGTAAACTTCTCCGTTTCACGAAACCGAGAGAAGAAAAGCATTCCCGTTCTTCCCGTGGAGGTCGTAGCTTTGGTGGAAAGGGTTCTTTCCATCGTGGCGGAGGCTTTGATCGTCGCGGTGGCGGACGCTCTTTCGGCGATAGAGACCACAAAGGTTCTTTCTCGCATGGCGACAAGAAGGATTTCAAGTCTTCCCGCCGTCCGCGCAAGGACTTTGCCGATCATCAGGGTTATGCTTCCTTAGGTAAGAAGTCTTCGGACGATTCCTACGAAAGAAGAGACCGTAAGTCCTATGGTTCCCGTTCGGGTTCCTATGGAAAGAGAGATTCCTATCGTTCTTCTGCTGCCCGTAAGCCGATGGTCCGCAAGGGCAAAGGCCGTTCGGGCTATGGCCGTAAGAAACACGAGGAAGACTGATCGTTTTTATGGCCAAGAAAGACGAGGCGCTTCAAGACGAGATTCTCGTCTGTCAGAACCGTAAAGCCCATTTCAATTACTTCCTCAGCGACTTTACCGAAGCCGGTATTGAGCTGAAAGGCTCCGAGATCAAAGCTTTGCGGGCAGGGCACTGCTCCTTAGACGATGCCTATGTCATCTTCTCCCACGGAGAATGCTTTCTCCTCAATGCCAATATTCCGGTCTTCCAGGAAAATGGCATCTTTTCCCATGAACCGACGAGAACGCGAAAACTTCTGCTTCATAAAAGCGAGATAGCGAAGTTCTCTCAGCTCGTCGACCGTCAGGGTTATACCATCGTTCCGGTGCGTGTCTATATCCGGAAAGGTCTCTGCAAAGTCCAGATCGCCTTAGGAAAAGGAAAAAAGAACTATGATAAGCGTGAGACCATCAAGGAAAGAGAAGATAAGATCCATATGGCTAAAGCCATGAAGGGAAGAGGCTAAAAAGAAAACTCCTCCCTTCGGGTTAGATGGGATTTGCTAAAATACCCTCATATAGTTTGTAGTAGTCGGAGAAGATTTAGAAAGGAGACTGTGTGCTATGAAACGCAAGACAGAGAAGAAGATGATCGTTGTGATCGGTGCTTCTCGATTGGGAGCGCAGATCGCTTCGATGTCCAGCGAAGACGGTATCTATACCGCCATTGTCGATAACGATGCTTCCAGTTTCAACAAAGTCTCCGGAAACTACTCCGGCGATAAGATCTTAGGCGATGCCCAAGAGACTTCTGTCCTTGAAAAAGCCCATATCCGAGAAGCCAAAGAAGCCGTTGTCGCTACTGGCGATGACGATACCAATATCTTTATCGCCTGTTTGATTACGACCCTTTATTCGGTTCCGAATGTCATCGTCCGTCTCCGCGATGAAAGAAAAGCTGCTTTGCTCAGTGATCCACGCATCCAGGTCATCTCGACTTCGATGCTCTCTTTGAATGCCTATAAAGCCATCAAGGCTACCGAGGAATAAGCGAGAGTATGAACATTCTCGTCTGCGGAGGAACACTCGAAGCTGATTACGTTCTTGACTCGTTCAGACAGCTCGGTAACCGAGTCGTTGTCATGAACAAGGATGAGAACACCCTTGCGTCTCTTTCCGCAAAATACGGTATCGTGGCAACGCCGATGGATCCGACCAAGATCTATTCTTTTGAGCTTGCCCATGTCGATGGGTTCGATCTTGTCGTCGCCTTGACGGATTCCGATGCCGATAATTTCGTCATCTGCAAGATTGCCAAGGATCTTTTCCATATCAAAAAAGCTATCTGCACCGTCAATAACCCGACGAACGTCGCTAACTTTGAAAAGATGGGCGTCGATTCCCCGATTTCGGCTTCGTATTTACTGGCCGAGAGAATCGAAGGCGAATCCGATGTCGGTTCTTTGACGAAGACCTTCCTTTTGGAAGATGAGAAGATCGTCATCACGGAAGTGAAAATTCTTCCGGATTTTGCCTGCTGTGGGAAAACCCTTATGGCTCTTTCCTTACCGAAGACCGGCTCTATCACCTGCATCTTCCGTGATCCGGAAGTCATCCTCCCGCACGGCAACACGGTGATTGAAGAAGACGATCATCTGGTTATGACTTCGACTCCGGAAGCTAAGGAATCGCTTCTTGCCTTCCTGAAGTTCGGACCGGATTTGGAGGAGAAGGAAGCAAGCGATCCTCAGCCTGCGGTAAAGAAGGATCTTGCTTATCGCTGGAAACATTTCTGGCAGAAACGAAAAGAAGATAAAAAGCGTGAGAACTTTGTCTCTCTCCGCAACGATAAAAACATCCTTCTCTGCGGCGGTAAGACGGAAGCGGATTACGTGTTAGGCGCCTTCCTGAAGAAACGGAATAACCATATCGTCATCATCAACGATGATCTTCAGACCGTTGAGCGCATGAGTGAACACTATGGCGTCAATATCTTAGTGAGCGATCCGACCAAGATCTATTCGTTTGAGAAAGCGGATGTCACCGATTTTGATTTGGTCGTTTCTCTCTCCGATCGCGATGCCGATAATTTTGTCACCTGCATGATCGCCAAAGAGCTTTTCCATATCAAGAAAGCTATCTGCACGGTCAATAACCCGAACAACGTTGCTATCTTCTCCCGTCTCGGAATCGATTCCCCGATTTCGGCTTCCTATTTATTGAAGGACCGTATCAAAGGCGAAAGCGATGTCGATTCTATCTTCTCTACACTTTCTCTGGAGAACGATAAGCTGGTTATTACCGAAATCCTCATCAATGAGGACTTTCCTTGCTGTGGAAAATCTTTGAAAGATATCAATCTTCCGCATACCGGTTCCATCGCCTGTATCTTCCGTGATCCGGATGTCATCATCCCTCGCGGCGATTCCGTATTCCAGAACAACGACCGTATCATTCTCGCTTCTGCTCCCGAAGATCAGAGCGATTTGATTGAGTTCATCAAGACCGGGAAACGTCCGGCTTCGGAGCTTCCGTCGAAAGAAGCAAAGCCTGCCCGTTCGGCTTCTTTCCCGTCTTTGAAGATTACACCGGAGACTTCGACGGCAATACCTTCTTCTGCGGATAATTCCAAGGAGAAGGAAAATGTCAAAGCGGAGAAGAAAGTCACAAAAACTTCTTCGGTGCAATCGACTTCTTCAATGAAGAAGAACTCTAAGTGAGGAGTGTGTCATGAAAGATCCGAATCGGAGAGTGAATCGCGGTACCAAGTTCATGGAGACGATGCAGATGAACACCGCGCTCAACGAAGATAATGCAATCCGTGGATGGAAACTCGTCCTCGGTTATTTCGGCATCTTCTTATTTGTTATCGGTATCTTGGTCCTGCTTCCTTTGGTCATGCTGATCTTCTATCCGGAAGAAAGAGATATGTCCCCTGCTTTCCTTGTCCCCGGTCTGTTTGCTCTTCTTAGCGGTGTATTCCTCTCGCTTCTCATCTTCCGTAGGAAACAAGGGAAACTCAATGATATCGAAGACTTCATTCTTGTCATCGGTGTCTGGTTATTGGTCATTATCTTCTCGGCGATTCCCTTCTTCTTCTACGGCTATAACTTCACCCAGGCTTTCTTCGAATCGACTTCCGGTTATACTTCGGCCGGTTTAACCATCATGAACTGGGGCAAAGAAGTGAAAACCCTCAGCGATGGAACGACTGAAGTAGTTTCCCATATGCTCTTCTTCCATAGAGCTCTTACGGAATTTGTCGGCGGTATCGGTTTGGTCCTTATTGTCTCGAGCGCTATTTCGGAACGCTCCGGCCTCAATCTTTATCTTCTGGAAGGCCATAACGATTCCTTGCTTCCGAACCTAGTCAAATCCGCCCGTCTCATCTTCTCCTTATATATCGGCTATATCATCCTCGGCTCGGTTCTTTATATCGCGGTCGGTGTCAAACCTTTCGATGCGGTCTGCCATGCGATGACGGCGGTTGCTACCGGTGGCTTTTCCACTAAGATCAACAACATCAACTCCTTGGCCGCGGAAGCTTCTATTAACGGCGAATGGCGGGGAGTCATGGTAGAGTGCATCACCGAATTGTTGATGATTTTAGGCGGTACGAACTTCGTCATTCATTACTCTTTGCTCCGTGGTAAGTTCAAAGTCCTGCGCCATTTCGAATACCTTGTCTTCTTTGCCGTTCTCTTATTTGTCTGGCCGTTCATGATTGTCGGTATGACGCAGTATTACGGAGGCAATATCGCCGCCGGTTTCCGTTATGGAACTTTCGAGATGCTTTCCGGTTTATCCACTGCCGGCTTCCAGGCAGTCGATTCTTATCAGGCCCATGCGGTCTCTTCCACTGGTTTGTATGGCTTCACTAACTTATCGTCTTCTATCACTCCTTTAGAAGCGGCAAGCGGATATGCGAGCGGAAGCTTAGTCAAGTTCCCAACCTATCTTCTCTTCTTGTTAGGACTTATGATGTGTGTCGGTATGCAGAACGGGTCTACCACCGGTGGTATCAAGCAGAGCCGTATCGCTCTTCTCTTCATGGATATCCATTGGCGTTTACGGAAAGCCATCGGAAAACCGGAAGAATATCATGTTTATTCGACTTATAAATTCGGTAAGAAAGTCAAAGTCGAGCAGGGAGAAATCACCGAAGCGGAAACATTTATCGGTGTCTATATGGCGATTGTCTTATTAGGTACGACCTTGATGTCGGCAATCACGTATGGCTATGCGATTCCCCGTGGAGATGGTACAGGAACACCGTTCACCTGGATGGACTGCTGGTTTGAATTCACTTCCTGTGTCGGTACCGTCGGCTTAGGGTGCGGTATCACCAGTTATGCCAATTCCTTAGCGTATCCTGGTCTTCTCTGGATTGAGATGATCGGTATGATGTTAGGACGTCTGGAGATCTTCATCTACTTCACCTTAGGCGGAAAGCTGATCCGTTACTTCCGTAACCGCAAGCACATCTATGATCCGGATAAGATGAAAGAAGCGATGAAAGAAGCCAATACCTGGACCAATTCCGGTTCGGATACCAACAAGTAGAAAGCAGGAGCTTTGTTCTTCGGAGCAGAGCTCTTTTTCTCTTTTGTTAAAAATATCTCACAATGTGAGAAAAAAGTATTGACATTCCTCTTTGTGGAACCTATAGTTGTGGTCACGAAAAAATATCTCACAATGTGAGAAAAAATAGGAGGCGTATATGGAACAAGAGAACAAAGAAAAGCTTACCGAACAGGAAAAAGCCGTCTTGAACCGCACCCTGAACCTGATGATGGAATTCAAGAAATGCCATTCCGCGGAAACCATTGATACTCTTGCTGAAGGAGAACGAGGCATTCTCTTCCAACTCTTCCTTCATCCGGAAGGGCTTCTCTCCGGAGAACTGTCTAAATTGACTCAGGTCGGAACCGGAAGAATTGCCAATGCTTTGAAACATCTTGAAAAGGATGGTTTGGTAGAGCGAAAAAAAGAAGAAAAGGATCACCGTAAAGTCCTTGTGTTACTGACTCCGAAAGGAAAAAAGAAGATGGAGAAGATCAGGCAAGTAATCCAGGAACAGCAAATTCTCCTGATTCGGGAAATCGGAGTCGAGAAGTTGAATATCTTTTTAGACGAAGCGGAGCAGATAGCCAAAGCCTGCATCCATGTCATGCAGACGCTAAACGGAAAGGAGGAAGACGAAAATGTTTAAATTGATGCGTTATCTTTCCAAAAAAGATTGGTTCTTCATTGTTTTGGTCTTAGGTCTTACCATCGTTCAGGTTTACTGCACAATGACCTTGATGGACTATATTTCTAACATCACCAAAGCGATTCAGTATCTCAACTATCACAACAATCCAGCAGATCTCTTTGCTCTTCTCGGTCAGAGCTCCGTTTATCCGATGCTTGCGAAAACCGATCCTTTCCCTTGGGACCAAGTGGTCACGATGATGAAGGCAAGCGGAGCACCGGCGGAAAGCTTATCGATGGTGGAATCCATCGCGAATGCCACCACCGGCGATATCTGGTTCAATGGTGGAATCATGATTGCGATTGCCGCCGGTATGGTTGGCTGCCAGACCATCATCTCGTTATTAGCTTCTGCCGTCTCTGCCGATGTCGCTACCAACGTCCGTAAAGCTTTAAACGATAAGGTGACAGATTTCTCTTCAGCCGAAATCAATCATTTCTCTACTGCTTCTCTTATCACCCGTACTACCAACGATGTCCAGATGTATCAGATGGGAATCTTATTGATTCTCCGTATGTTCTTCGCTGCTCCGATTACGGCAATCTGGGCAATATGCAAGATTCAATCCGTATCCTGGAATCTGATGATTCCGACTCTTGTCGGTATTGTACTGCTTGTTATCGGCCTTGTTCTGATGATGGTTCTCGTCATGCCGAAATTCACCAAGGCACAGAAACTCATCGACCGCGTCAACGGTATCACCAGAGAGAACATCCAGGGTATCCGCGTTGTCCATGCCTATAATGCCGAAGATTATCAGGAAAAGAAGTTCAAGAAGACCAACGACGATTTGACGAATACCCAGCTTTTCACTTCCCGTGCGATGGCTCTTCTCTCCCCTTATATCACCATCATCATGAATATCGTCTCTCTTCTTGTTTACTGGATCGGTTCGTATCTTATTGCGGATGGCAAGACTGATTATTCGCAGGTCCTTTCGATGATGATGCTTTCGACCCAGATCATGATGGCCTTCATGATGATTCTGATGATGTTCTTCATGATTCCCCGTGCGCAGGTCTCGGCCAAACGTATCAATCAGGTTCTTGATTCCACTACCTCCATCCACGATCCGGAACAGGAAAAAGAGCAGACCGAACCGGGAAGTGTCGAGTTCAAGAATGTTTCTTTCCGTTATCCGGATGGCGATAACGATGTGGTCAGCAATATCTCCTTTAAAGCAAACAAAGGAGAAACGCTGGCTATTATCGGTGAAACAGGATCGGGTAAAACGACGATTGTCAACCTCATCGACCGCCTTTACGATGCTACCGGCGGAGAAGTCTTAGTCAACGGGGTCGATGTCAAAGACCTCAAGCAGAAGACTCTTCATTCCTTGATCGGTTATGTTCCGCAGAAAGGAAATCTTTTCACGGGCACGGTCAAATCCAACATCGCTTTCTCCGATCCTTCGATGCCGGAAGAAAGAATCGAGAAAGCCGCGAAGATTGCGGAAGCCGATTCCTTCATTCAGCAGATGCCGGAGAAGTATGATGCTCCCATTGCTGCCGGTGGAACTAACGTCTCCGGCGGTCAGAGACAGCGCCTATGTATCGCAAGAGCGGTCGCAGAGAACCCACAGATTCTCCTCTTCGATGACTCTTTCTCGGCTCTTGACTTCAAGACCGATGCCAAAGTCCGTCAGAATCTGAAAGAGCAGTTTACGGATGCGACGAAGGTTATCGTCGCCCAGCGTATCGGAACCATTATGGATGCCGATCATATCGTCGTTTTAAGCGAAGGCAAGATGGTCGGATACGGAACGCACAAAGAGCTTTTAGCGAATTGCCCGACGTATCGTGATATCGCCTTGTCTCAGCTTTCGAAGGAGGAATTGGGCTTATGAGTAACCATGGAAGACCGATGCCGACCAAACTCCAGAAGGGGGAACTGAAAAAGAGCTGGACGAAGATCGGCGCTTCGATGAAGAAATATTACGGCTGGATGATTGTGGCTTTGGTCGCAATTATCCTCTCGGTTCTTCTTTCCGTCTATTCTCCGCAGGTTCTTAAGGATCTCACTAACGATATCACCAAACTCGGAAAGGATAGCTCTACCAATGAGGATGTGCTGAGTGAAATCACCCGCTTCGGTTGGGAACTGGTGATTCTCTATGGATCTGCTTTTATCCTTTCTTTCCTCACTTCCTATATCATGGCGGATGTTTCCCAGCGTTACTCTCAGGAACTCCGCCGCGAGATTGAACACAAAGTCAACAACCTACCATTACGTTATTTCGATACAACCTCGACCGGTGATATCCTCTCCCGCCTTACCAACGATGTCGATATGATCTCGCAGTCTTTACAGCAATCCGTCTCGATGTTGATTTCTTCTGTCTTCACTCTTCTTGCCGCTATCATCGCGATGTTTGTCACTTCCTGGCAGATGGCTTTGGTCGCTCTTGCTCTTCTTCCTTTGATGGTTATCGCCTTAGTCGTCATTCTCAAGATTGCTTCTCCGCAATTCCGCAGACGTCAGAAGCTTGTCGGTGAAGTCGACGGCTTAGTCGAAGAGAACTACAACGGCCAACTCATCCTCAAAGTCTTCAATGCCGATGAGAGAGCCAAAGCCGATTTCGATAAGAAAAACACAGACTTACGCAGTGCCATGTTCAAAGCCGAAACCTTCGGTGGCCTGATGCAACCGATCATGTCCTTCTTCTCCTATGTTTCCTATGCAGCGGTCTGTATCACCGGTGGTTTGCTGATGAATGCCGGAGCCGGTGTCACGATGGGTACGATCACTGCCTTCCTGATGTATGTCAATCTCTATCAGTCTCCTCTTACGCAGATTGCTCAGGCGATGAACTCGCTTCAGTCCGCGGCGGCTTCCGGAACCCGTGTCTTTGAATTCTTAGCCGAAGAAGAACTTCCGGATGAATCTCAGAAACCTCTCCTTCTCCTTGGCGAAAACGGTAAAGGAGTCAAAGGGGAAGTGACTTTCGATCATGTCTCTTTCTCTTATGACGGTAAGAGAGAAATCATCCATGACTTCTCCGCTTCTGTTAAGCCCGGTAGCAAAGTCGCTATCGTCGGCCCGACCGGTGCCGGAAAGACGACAATGGTCAATCTGCTGATGCGGTTCTATGAGACCGGAAAAGGCTCCATCCAGATCGACGGCATCGACATCAAGGATATGTCGAGAGCCGAAATCCATTCCATCTTTGCCATGGTTCTTCAGGATACCTGGGTCTTTGACGGAACGCTTCGTGAAAATCTTGCCTACAATACGCCGAATGTGACGGAAGAAGACTTCAAGAATGTTATCCACGATGCTCACCTCACCCACTTTGTCCGTTCTCTTCCCGATGGACTCGACTATGAAATCACTTCCAGCTCTTCTATCTCCGGTGGTCAGAAACAGCTCATCACGATCGCCAGAGCCATGCTCAAGCGCGCTCCTCTTCTCATCCTCGATGAAGCGACTTCCAATGTCGATACCCGCACCGAAGAGAAGATTCAGGAAGCGATGGACCGCCTTACCAAAGGGAAGACTTCCTTTGTCATCGCTCACCGCCTCAGCACAATCCGCAACGCGGATTTGATTCTCGTCATGAAAGACGGCAATATCGTTGAACAGGGAACCCACGATTCTTTGATGGCTCAGAACGGCTTCTATGCTTCTCTCTACAATTCCCAGTTTTCCTTAGATGGCGGAGAAACCTTCGACTGATAAATACGCTATATGAAAACAAGGTCAGAGACAGAAAAATACTCTTCTGCTTCTGACCTTTTCTCTTGATACGAAAATTGCCTTAGGTTTCCCTAAGGCGAAGGCTTTTTTCTTACTTATCCTGAGGCTTATGTTCGAGATAATGTTTCTTCAGAGCCTGATAGGTCTCTTCGGAAAGGTCATGCTCGATCTTGCAGGCATCCTTGTAGGCGGTATCTTCATCGACACCTAACGAGATAAAGATGGATCCGATCACCTTATGGCGCTCGTAGATCTTCGATGCGATTTCTCTTCCTGATTCGGTCAGGTTCAGAGATTGCTTTAAGCCGACAACGACAAAGCCTTCCTCTTCCAGTTTCTTCAAGGCAATCGAAACAGAAGCTTTGGAAAAGCCCATCGAATTGGCGATATCGATCGCTCGGACCGGAGCGTGAGTCTCCTCCTGAAGCATCAGGATTCTTTCGAGGTAATCTTCTTTGGATTCATTGGTTTCTTTGGTCATGGTTTCACTCCTTTAGTTAGCACTATTTAACTTTTTTATTGACAGTTTTATCAGCGGTAATATAATTATACACGGAATCGAGTTAGCTCAAACTAACCAAATGCCGGAACAAGCGTTTTTCTACCTTGTTTCTTCTTATGCACGCTATCCCTCGGAGAAACTCCTTTCCCTCCGAGCGAGTAGGATAGAATATCTCCAATTTCAGAGAAACGGACTTTGCTTCTCTTCCTTGTAGACGGAAGAGAGACAAAGTCTTTTCTCTTTCTATCCATTTTTATGGTAGAACTTCTCTGGCTTTCCGAAAAGCGGAAGGAAGAGAATAATTTGAAAGTTCTTCATAAGGAACAAACAAGTAATTCTTATTTTCCTCTTTCAGCTCGACTTCAATCACTTCGAGATTCCATTCTAGGTGGGAGAAGATATGACGGTAGGTGAAGAGAGAACGGTAGCTAGAGTACTGGAATCCCTTCTCTTTCAGAATCTGCTCTATCGTTTCTTTTCCTTTGAGAACATTCGGGAATTCATAGAGAGAAGCAAGCAAACCTTTTTCCGGCCTTTTCTGCATAACGACTTTATTCTGATAGCGGAGAAGGAAGAGATAACGTTCTTCTTTTCTTCTTTCCTTTTTTAGGGGTTGTAATGGATAATCCTCTTCCTTCCCTTGCTGATGAGCAAGGCAATGTTTCTGAAGAGGGCAATGAAGACAATTCGGTTTGCCGTTCGGAAGACAGACGAGTTCTCCTAAGTCCATCAGGGCAGAAGTTACTTCTTTCGGAGAGTAGGAGACAGCTTTCCGGAAGTAGGCTTCTCCTTCTTTTATCATCTCCGGAGAATTCTTCCACAACTCTGAAGCGGTGTTCCGGCTATATATCCTTACAAGGTTTCCATCCAGTGCTACAAAGGGAAAAGAATCCGCTAAAGCGAGGATCGCGTGAGCAGTGTATCTTCCGATACCGGGAAGAGATAAAAGTTCTTTTTCCTTTTTCGGTAATTCTCCACCGTATTTCTCTTTGACAATCGTAGCTGTCTTATAGAGATTTCTTCCGCGGGAATAATAACCTAATCCCTGCCAGAGACGGAGAACATCGTCTTCTTTCCCTTCGGCTAAGGAAGCAAGAGTCGGAAATCTATCGAGAAAGCGAAGATAGTAGGATCTCACGGCTTCGACTCTTGTCTGTTGCAACATGATCTCGCTGAGATAGACATGATAGGGAGTCGCTTCTTCTCTCCAAGGTAGCACTCTTTTTCTGGCGTGGTACCAATCGAGAAGAGCGAGAGTATCTTCTTTGTTTAACATGGTGTTAGCGTATCACAAAGAAAAAGAGACGAAGAAAATATGCTTAAAAAAGGGTGACGCAAGAAGACGTCACCCATGGAAAACAGGATTAACGGTTGAAGCGGAGAATCATCTGACGGGTATCTTCCCCCGAACCGATGATGGAACGGCAATAGGAGATGCATTTCTCCTTGCTGGTAGGAACAAGATTGTTGGCATAGGTCTTGGCAATTTCAAGAATGCCGGCCACATAGAAAGAAGTGAGAGCATCTTTCTGTTCGGAGTAGAGTACGATGTATTCGACGATGTTCTTCGAATAGATGAGATCGAGCATCTTTTTCACATAGATGAAGAGACCATCCCAGAAAAGCGGTTTGGCCTTGGAATCGTCGTTACACATCTTGACGAATTCCAGATTGTTATCAAAGTAGTTGAAGATATCCGAAATGATGTAATCCTCTTTGATCTGGCTCTTGAAATTCTCACGGATGTAATAGCTGAGACAATCCTCAATCGTGTTGAAGTAATAATAGAAGCTCTGACGTGAGCATTTCATATTCTCACAGATATCGGAGATCGATACCTTGGAGAATTTTTTGGTCTGCATTTCCCGGTATAGTTCTAACGCGAACTCGTATTTCCGTTTGTTCATAGAGGTACCTCCTGAAGAATCGTAGCAAAATCGCGTAATAGCCAAATCGTTTGTTTTGTAAAGAACCACTTTTATTGTAGAAGTCGCGACAGAGAAAAGCAAGAGGAAAATGTAACCCCTTACGCAAAGGAGACGGATATTGTCACTTTTTCGATAATTCGGGACTTTTTTCACTTCGGAATCCGTCTCATTATCGCTTCTGGAAGAGTAATTCCGAGAGAGAAAAAGGATGCACTTCCTTTTTTGAAATGCGATTGAGGAATGCTTTTCCTCTTCTTTTGAAGGCTCAGAGAAGTTGCTTTCTCCTCTCTTCGCTTTTCTTTTTTACATATGCTTGAAATATATTCTTCCTTTATATTGTTTATGCTAAAATAGCGAACGGGTTAAAACCTTTATTAATGGGAGGAAAAAATGCCTACACAGAAGAAAGTCGTTAAGAAGTCCACTGGCAAGAAAACTGTTGCCAAGACCTCGAAGACCAAGTATGTCGCTGGTCAGTACGTTTATGCCTTCAAGGATGCTTATGGTGTTGCCAAGAGCATTCCGGAACGTAAAGCCTTATTAGGCGGCAAGGGCGCTGGCTTAGCCGAGATGGCCCATATCGGAATCCGTATTCCGGATGGCTTCACCATCACTACCGAAGCTTGCACCGCTTACTACGATGCCGGCCGTAAGATCCCTACCAATATTCAGAAGCAGATCAAAGTTGCTTTAAAGGAACTCCAGGAGAGAACCGGCAAGACCTTCGGTAAAGGTCCGAATCCGCTTCTTGTCTCTGTCCGTTCCGGTGCGAGAGTCTCTATGCCGGGTATGATGGATACTATTCTCAACCTCGGTTTAAACGATGAGACTGTCGAAGCTTTAGCCAAGAAGTCTGGCAAGCCTCGTTTCGCTTATGACTGCTATCGCCGCTTCATTCTTATGTTTACCAACATCGCCAAGGGTTTATCGAGAGATGAGATGGATGCGATGCTTGATCAGCTTAAGAAGGAGAAGGGCTATGTCAACGACTATGAAGTCCCGGTCGAGGACCTCAAGGTCTTAATTGCCAAGTATAAGGAATATTACAAAGGCAAGTTCGGCGAAGACTTCCCGTCTGATCCGGAAGTTCAGCTTATGACCGCTGTCAAGGCCATTTTCCACTCTTGGGATAACGAAAGAGCTAACCTCTATCGTAAGATGAACAACATCCCTTATTCTTGGGGAACTGCTGTCAACGTTCAGTCCATGGCGTTCGGTAACATGAACGAGAACTCCGGCACCGGTGTCGGTTTCACTCGTCAGCCGACCGATGGTAAGAACCAGATCTTCGCTGAGTACCTCATCGATGCTCAGGGCGAGGATGTTGTTGCCGGTATCCGTACTCCTATGCACATCGATGCTCTTAAGGAGCAGCAGCCGAAGATCTACGATCAGCTCGTCAAGTCTGCTAAGATCCTCGAGAAGCATTATAAGGATATGCAGGATTTCGAGTTTACCGTTGAGGATGGAACTCTTTACTTCTTACAGACCCGTAACGGCAAGAGAACTGGTCCTGCCGCTTTACAGATCGCTACCGATATGGTCAAGGAAGGACTGATTGATGAGAAGGATGCTATCCTTCGTGTCGAACCTCGTTCGCTCGATCAGCTCTTACATCCGACCTTTGTCGCTGCTGCTGAAAAGAAGGCCGTTGTCATCGGTCACGGCAATGCCGCTGGCCCGGGTGCTGCGGTCGGACACATCGTCTTCTCTGCGGAAGCCGCTCAGGCTGCTGTCAAGGCCGATAAGAATGCTAAGCTCATCCTTGTCCGTGCTGAGACCTCTCCGGAAGATTTAGGCGGTATGGTCGCTGCTCAGGGTGTTCTCACCATGCGTGGCGGTATGACTTCTCATGCGGCTGTTGTTGCCCGTCAGATCGGTAAGACCTGCATCACCGGTTGCTCCGATATCAAGGTCAACGAAGCTGCTAAGACTATGGAGTTAGGCGGACACACCTATAAAGAGGGTGATGTCATCTCCATCAATGGTTCCACCGGTACCATCTACGATGGCGCTGTCGAGACCAAGGAAGGCGGCGATAATCCGAACTTCGTCAAGGTCTTAAAGTGGGCCGATAAGTATGCCAAGATCAAGGTCTTCGCCAATGCCGATACTCCGGATGAAGCGAAGAAGGCCGTCGAATTCGGCGCTCGTGGCATCGGTCTCTGCCGTACGGAACATATGTTCCGCGGTAAGGACAGACTTATCATCATGCAGGAAATGATTCTTTCTTCTTCCACCGAAGAGAGAGTCAAGTATCTCGATCAGCTCGAGAAGTTCCAGGAAGATGATTTCTACAAGATGTATATGGCTTTAGGCGGAGTCAACATCAATGTCCGTCTTCTCGATCCGCCGCTTGATGAGTATCTTCCTAACAAGCCGGAAGATATCGCGGATCTTGCCAAGAAGACTGGTAAGACTGTCGAAGATGTCAACCGTCGTATCACCGAGTTACATATGACCAACCCGATGATGGGTCTCCGTGGCTGCCGTCTTGACGTCGTCTATCCGGAAATCGGCCGTATGCAGGCCGAAGCGGTCATCAAGGCTGCTTTACGTGCGGAGAAGGATCTCTCCGAGAAGGCCGGAAAGAAGGTCAAGATCGTCGCTTCCATCATGGTTCCGCAGGTTGTCTCTGAGAAGGAATTCAAGTTCGTTAAGAACATTGTTTCCGAAGTTGCGGACAAGATCATCGCTGCTTCCGATTACGATAAGAAGTTAAAGTACATCGTTGGCACCATGGTCGAGACTCCGAGAGCTGCCTTAACCGGTGGCGAGATCGGTAAGGATGCCGCTTACTTCTCTTATGGCACTAACGACCTCACGCAGTTCACCTTCGGCTTCTCCCGTAACGATTATTCTGCCTTCATCAACCAGTATCTCGATAACAACCTCATCGACTTCGATCCGTTCAAGACCATCGATGCCGATGCTGTTAAGAGACTTATCGCTCTCTCCGTCAAGGAAGGAAAGGCTGTCAATCCGGACCTTCATTGCGGTATCTGCGGTGAGGCTGGCGGTGATCCGGAATCCATCGCTGTCTTCCAGGCCTGCGGTATTGACTATGTCTCCTGCTCGCCGTTCCGTGTCCCGGGTGCCCGCTTAGCGGCTGCTCAGGCCGAAATCCGTGAAGAAGGTTATCAGTACTAATCTTCTTATCATTTCCGAACAAGAAAGGAGCTCCTGCTAACAGGGGCTCCTTTTGTATTGGCGCGGTTTTTCTTTTGGATCAGGAAAGGTTCTTTACGGAGTGCTACTTGTAAACTCACAGTTTAATGACAAAAGGTATTCGGTCCTTTACAATGTTAATCGTAAAGGCAACCTGTTCTGCAATAACCACAAATGGAAATTGATTCTGTTGCCTTGTATTAAAGATGCTGGCAGCAACACAAATCGAACAAAGGTCAGACGCAACGCGTCTGCAAATTCAAAGGCATCTTGTTCTGTTTCGAAAAGGGAGGAAAGGCTTATGGGAGTCATCCAGATTACCGAAGAACTGCTGAATAAGGCATTCACCGAAAACGGAGATACCGCTTATCGGACTTCTCTTTCCCACTGTCTGGATTATTTTTCCTTGGCGGGAGCACTCCGAGGAAAATATCCTCTCGTGACTTCTCTGTTCCTGAAAGCGTATCACGAAGATCCACAGAAAGCAGTGAAGCTTCTTTTCTACACTCGTGATATCCGTTCCGGTTTAGGGGAGAGAGGACTTTTCCGTTATCTGCTTAATTATCTCGCCAACATCAATCCCAATATCACCGACCAGTTGATTCCATATATTCCGGAATATGGAAGATACGATGACCTGCTCAGCCTCTTGAAAACCCCCTCGGAGCCGGCGACGGTTTCCTTTATCGAGAAACAGCTCCGAGAGGATAAGAAAAACAAAGCCGAGGGGAAACCCATCTCCTTGCTGAGCAAATGGCTTCCCTCCATCAACACATCGAACGGAGAGGCAAGAAGTCTTGCTCTCTATCTCGCAAAGCGATTGAAGATGAGCAATGCCAATTATCGGAAGATGCTTTCCTATCTCCGAGAAGGTATTATCGTCGAGAACAACCTCCGCGAGAAGGATTATTCTTTTGATTATTCTGCCGTTCCTGGTCTAGCGATGCAGAAATACCGCCATGCTTTCTTCGATTGGGATAAATCCCGCTTCCAGGAATATCTGAAGGCGGTGAGGACAGATTCTTCGCGGATGCATGTCGGCACCATGGACGTCGTCTCCTTGGTCCGCCATGTCGATGATTATGAGAATGAGGCCACGGCGAAAGAGCTCTCTGACTTTTATGAGACTGCCTGGAAAGCTCTGGTGGAAGAAGGAGTCGCTCTCAACCGCAGAACCATTGTCGTCAGGGATGGCTCTGGTTCGATGGAAGATTGCGGTGGCCTTCCCTTAGATATCGCTAATGCCATGACTCTTCTGACGGCCGAGAGACTGCAGGGAGAATTCCACAATCGCTTCATCACTTTCTCTTCTCGTCCGAAGCTCATCGATTTGGATGGTTATCGCACTCTGAAAGAGAAAAAAGAAGCCCTTTTAGATCAGGACGACTATACAAACACGAATATTGAGAAGGTCTATGACCTGATTCTGAAGATCTATTTGCATCGTTCTTTCACTCCGGCGGATGCCTTAGACCAGATTCTCATCATTTCCGATATGGAATTCGACGGCGCTACTGAGAGTGATGCGGAAAGCCGTAAATCCACCTTTGCTCATTTCGATGAGAAGTTCAAGAAGCTCGGCTATCGTCGCCCTCAGGTCATCTTCTGGAATGTCAATGCTCATGGTGTCCATGTCCCTGTGCAAAAGGATCAGGAAGGGACTGTTCTCGTTTCGGGTCAGAGCAAGAACATCATCGATATGGTGGTCTCGAATCATGCCTCTGATCCTCTTGCCTACATGGATTCTGTTCTCCTCCGTTACCGCTTTGTCGATAGTCTATCCTGGGAGAAGAAATGATATGTTATCCCGCTTTCCCAAAATCAGTCCGAAGAGAACGGGGAAGAACATCCAAGATCTCATGTTAAAGAACGGTCTCTCCGTCAAAGATCTACAGGAAGCTTTCGGATTCGAATACCCTCAGGCCATCTACAAATGGTTCCGAGGGGAAAGCCTTCCTAACATCGATAACCTGGTTGTTCTCGCTACCCTCTTCCATACGACGATAGACAAAATCATCGCCATCAATCGCTGATGGTCCGCTTTCCTAATAGGAGAGCGGTTTTTTCCAGTATGACGGGCATGTATTGTTTCTAAGGTGAAATTCCTTTGGGGGCTAGTTGTCGAGCAACCCTATAGCGACTTGCAAGTTTCATCTAGCGATAGATGGGAGAGAAGAAGCAATA
>ONBI01000064.1 GCA_900316035.1 uncultured Eubacteriales bacterium | reverse complement strand
TTTTGATACCTCTGATGCTTGTCCGACCGTGTCTGCATCGCTTTTATTGGTCAGATGTCGATTTGCATAGTACAACAGTGTGGGAAACCTTTAATTGATGCTGTTTTATGGATCGGTATGCCTGGTTCGACCGGCTTCAATGCGGTCGGCAATGCCTTGAAAGGTAAAATCACTCCTTCCGGTCATACCGTCGATACTTGGCCGTATCTTTTCTCTTCGGACCCGACCTACTTCAACTTCGGCAATTACACCTATGCCAATTTCCAGGATCCTCTAAAACATGACCGCAATCATTATGTCTACTATAACGAAGGTATTTATGTCGGTTATCGTTACTATGAAACCGCCGGAGATGTCAAATCCATCAACTATGAAGATGTCGTTCAGTATCCTTTCGGTTATGGCTTAAGCTATACAACCTTCTCTTGGTCGGATGCGAAATGGGATGTCGGTGGGAAAGGAAAGAAAATCACTGCTACTGTCAAAGTCACGAACACCGGTACTACCTACTCTGGTAAAGATGTTGTCGAACTCTACTATAGCGCTCCTTACAATGCTGACGTAGGCATTGAAAAGAGTTCTGTTGTCTTAGGTGCCTTTGCCAAAACCAAAGAACTGAAACCGGGCGAAAGCGACACCGTCACCTTGACCATGGATTACGATGACATGGCTTCCTACGATTACAAGAACGAAAAAGCCTATGTCCTCTCTGCCGGTGATTACAGACTCTCTTTACGTAGCGACTCCCATTCTGTTAAAGACAACCTTACTCATGACTTTTCTATCGATACCAAGGTCGTCTATAACGAAAAAGGCGGAAAGCGCAGCTCCGATAAAATCGTTGCCACAAACCAGTTCGACAATGTCTCCAACGGCGATGGCACCTTCGGTGTGAAGTCTCCTTTCCTTACCCGCAACGATTTCAAATCGACCTTCCCGACTTCCAGAACACAATGTGATGGCGCAGAAGCTAACGAAGCTACCATTGCCCTCATGGGAAACAGCTATGCTGGTTCCAACATCGATATCGATCATCTCGATCAGGTTTATCCAGGTTACACGAAACCGACCATGGGTGCCAATAACGGCTTAGTTGTTGCCGATATGATCGGCCTAGATTACGCTGATCCGCTTTGGGATAAACTCCTTGATCAGTTGACGCTGACCGACTATAAGGAACTCTTCGGTAACGACGGCTGGCACAACCCGGCAATCTTCTCCATTCAGAAGGCTACCGCTATCGATATGGATGGTGCGGAAGGTCTTCATGACTTAACTACCGATAAGACCGGTAACCAGTACACTATCACTGTCATTCTCGCCAGTAGCTGGAATGCCGAACTTGCGAAGGAATTCGGTGATCTCTTCGGAGATGAATGCTTAGTCCACGGTATCTCTGGTCTATATGCCCCTTCGATGAATATCCATCGTTCTCCTTTCGGTGGCCGTAACTTCGAATACTATTCCGAAGATCCACTTCTCTCCGGAAAGATGGCGGCTGCGGAAATCAAGGCGCTCTGGGAAGATAAAGGTGTCATGTGCTATATCAAGCACTACATGCTTAACGATCAGGAAACCCATCGTCAGAACACGGTTCACACTTGGGCGACCGAACAGGCAATCCGAGAAATCTACGCCAGACCGTTCGAGCTTTCCATCAAGGAAGGAGATGCAATGGGTATCATGGCTGCTTATTGTGCTATCGGTCCGACCTGGACAGGTGCAAGCTATGCGGCGATGACCGAACTTCCGAGTCTTGAATGGGGATTCAAAGGAAGAATCGTCACCGATGCCTGTGATGACTACATCACCTATTCTTCCGATGCAGCGGTCGTTGCCGGTGTCGATATGTGGCTGACCGCGATGAAGGCCAGTGTTTCAGAAAAGATCACCGGTTCCAATTATGGTCTTAACTGCCTTCGTAAAGCTGCCCATGATCAGCTCTATGTCTTCGCAAATTCTTCCGCAACGGAAATCACTGTCACTTATACCAGCTGGTGGAAATGGCTGGTTGTCTTAGCCAATGTCGTTTTGATTGCCGGTGCTGTCTGCTCGATTGTCTTCTTAGTTGTTCCGTCTTTCTTCCCGAAGAAGAAAGACGATAAAGTAGGAGGAAAGTAAAGATGAAAACCTTGCAACGTTTCTCTCTATTCGCTTCTATCGGCTTACTCTTCTTAACCGGTTGTCAAAGCGGTAACTCCAACAAGAGAACCCAGGTCGAAGGTGTCTATCATGCCGGTGAAATCAGCGTTACCGATGCCGATGGCAACAATACGACCACGGATCGAGGTGCCGATATCGTCGCCCTGATCAATTCCGATCGTACCATCTATACGATCGCCGAAAATCCAGATTCCAAGTACACGATTGCCAGCACGGGAAGAGGAACCATCATCTGGGGTATCAAGCGCAACCAAATCTTCTCCAACATTGCGACATGCTCTATTGAGGATATCAAATCCTGGAAAGTGACCTTGGATGATAACGGATTACCGACAGCAGTCTCTGGCATCAACCCGGATTGGGTTCCAGATGCCGTTGTCGATTCGGTCGGTATGTCGGTCTTAGCTTTACAGGACGCCTTTAAGGCACTCTGATAGATTCTCTTTTCGGAAATAGGGGCTGCTCGGTAACCCGATTGGGTTATCGGATAGCCCCATTTCTTATGATTTAAGATTGGGACCATGAAAAAGAAAGGCACTGTTAGGTGCACAACGGGTAGTAAACATAAATTTGTGAAAGGAAGAAAGGAAAGTGGGGGAACGTTTGCTTTACAAGCTGCGTGGCTGCCTTATCATTGAATTGACAAGAAACAAAGAATGGTCGTTGTACCATGAAAAGTAGAAGGTAAATCTGTTCGCTTAGCGAAACCGAAATCAAAGGAATTCCCAACAACCATCCCCAAGCACTGAACAAGGAAAAAAGAGGACTGCTAAGAAAGATTCCTCTTTCTTAACAGTCCTCATAACGAAAGATTACTACTTAAGCTTTCTTCTTCGGAGAAAGAATACCGATAGAGAAATGATAAAAGACACCTACGATATTGGTAACCGCAGCAACAAGATAAAGAACAATCGTAGAAACAAACCCTGCGGAAACCGAAGTAACATCAATCGCACGGATAACCGCAACTAAGTAATTGGATTCCACCGAGAAGAAACAAAGAAGAGCGCTGAGATAGAAAGTAAAAGGAAGAACATCGACTCCCGGAATACGGAAGAAAAGATTCATACCACCGATCAGAATAGCAAGAATGGTAAGGATAATAGCTCCGACCGAGTATCTTTCCGTAAACCCAGGAAGAATACCGGTAGAAAGATAGACAATCAAAGAGACAATCCCTGCTAAGAAAGAGAGAAGAAGCAGAAGGAACCTCACCTTATTGGCTTTGAAGTTATCCCTTAGTCTCTTAATCATTGTCGTTCTCCTTTCTATAGTTCTCCGGATGCTTCTTCTCATGGATCTGACGTAACACCATCCAGACAATAAGACCGGCTGCTACCGTATAGAGAACCGCATCGATACTGATCAAAGTGATCTGCCAAGGCGAAAGATCATAATAGACATAAGAACCCGGAGCAACCTTATCGTAGGCATTCGAATTGACGACAACATAGCAGATATTATGGATAGCCTTACGTGCTGCCCATTTCGCGGTCGGTGTCGAAAGATTGATATCGGCAGCTCTTACTGCCATCCAAAGATCGTTACCGACACGGTAACCGACCTCTTTGGATTTATAGTTTCCGGAAGTGAAGTCGGTTTCGACCATACCTTCAAAACCCCATTCGCCACGTAAGAGAGTCGTAAGCAAATCATAGGAATTTGTCGGACTCTGAACCCCGATATAGTTCATCGAAGTCATCAAGCCACGGCAGGCTTTCACTTTCTTCGTGACCATAGCATCCTGACCCTTATCGTAATAGCGAAGCTCCCCTTCGGCTTTCTTTACACAGATTTCAAAACCTTTGAAATAGAGTTCTCGGCAAGCCTGTTCATCCGCAAACACAGCTACCGAACTACGATCTACATCCGTCTCATTCAAAGCGAAGTGCTTGATATAGGCGTATAAACCGCCTTTCGTGAAAGCACCGGAGACTGTTGAAGCGGCAATCTCACCGGTCAATACCGGATCTTCGGAATAGTATTCGAAGTTACGTCCTCCATAAGGAGTGCGATGGAGATTAAGACCCGGAGCATACCAACCGGAAATGTTATTTGTTAAACCCTCTTCCGAGATCATCTCTCCCATCTTATCCATGACGTTACGATCAAAGGTTGCTGCCTGGATAGGAGCGCAAGGATAAGCGCAGGAAGTGACTTTCGAGGTCTTAGAGTTGAACATCTTTGCTAACTCTTCATTACCACCCCAGTTTGCCGTTAAACCTACGGTTCCATCGTTATCGTTGGTTTCGGCTTTCCCAATCGACTTTACAGCCGAAGTCTGATAAAGAGCATACGTGATAACGGACTTGATATCATCGGAATCATAATCGAGCTGATCGAGAAGATCATCCCAGACCGGATCATCATAATCAAGACCACGGAGATCTGATAACGTCAATCCGTTATCTTTTTTCGAGACGGGATCGGTAGCATGATAGAGAAGAGAACCTTCCACTTCTCCTAATCTACTATCGGTCTTATAGTCAAACGAAGTAAGAGCTGTCTTCAACTCCTCAGAGAAAGGAATCGAAGTCTTCTCTTTCGGGAAAGTCGTGCTGAAACTATCTCTGCTGAGAGTCAAAAGATTTCCTTCGGCTTCATACTGATTGAGGAAATTCAGGATATTATTCGCTTCCTGTTCATCCTGTTTTCTCTTTCCGACCGCTTCGCCTTTTAAAGACTTCGTCGAATAGACATAGTCGTTATCTACGGTGATAGTCTTAGCATCAAAACTTTCATGGGAGTTCTTGCCTAAGGAGATAGTGTAATCTCCTTTCTCAAGAACATAAGAACCTGTATCGGTATAGATCTTCTTATGATCATAAGAAGCCATATCCTCATCGGCAAAAGTGATTGTGAAAGGAACTTTCTTACCGGCTTCCACATGCACCTTATCAAAAGCAACCAAGTTCTTACTGGCTTTGGCAATACCGCCCTTGGTATAAGGAGCGGTGTAATAGATCTCAACGGCTTCGTCTACCTCATGACTCGAATCGTTCTTGACCGTCCCCTTAACGGTGACTTCCCCGTTATGGTACGAAAGAGAATCAAACGTCTGAGAAACCTTATCGTTTTCATAATGGAGACCATAACCAAAAGGATAGACAACCGCTCCATCGTAATTAGTATTCTTACCAAAAGCCGAGAAGGTATTATCGGTTGCAAAACGAGTTTCATAATACCGGTATCCCATATAGATACCTTCGTCATAATTCATGAAACAGCTAGGACCCTTATCCACCGGATTAGTGAAAGCGGTCGAAGTATGATTGAACCAAGTCGGATCACTCTTAAAATCCGCATACCAGATATCCGGAAGACGACCGCTCGGATTGACTTCACCGTCTAAGATACGGCTGACACCCTGATAACCGGCCATACCCGGAAGACCGACCCAGAGAATTGAAGTGATCTGATTATCGTTCTGAAGATCCTGAACCATCATCGGTTCCGGAGTGATAAGAAGGACCACCACATGTTCACAGTGGCTCTTTGCAAACGAAATCATATCCTTCTCATAGGTAGTCAGTTCCAGCTGAGTCTTGGTCCCATCCTGATAAGGAACCGTCGAGTTAAGATCATAACCTTCAGTACCGGGACGGGCGAGATAGACGATACCGGTCGTATTCTTGCAGCTATCCTCTAATCCGTTGTAGGTATTCAATCCATACTCGGTGAGGTTTGTAGGGTCGTTACCATCGTCGCAGACCATGGTGACGCCTTCCGAAGAGCGCATCTTCTCCACGACTGTGCTATTGACATCAAAAGTGGAAGTCAGAGCTTTCTCCGGAGTGATAACGGAGCTATCGCTCGTATCGATGTTGGCACTGCCGGAACCTCCATAGTAAGGATTGAGATAACGGTAACCGAACGGAGTTACTTTCGCCTGTTTGGCTAATGGTAAAAACTCATCGGTGTTCTTAAGGAGAACGGCACCCTTCTCTTCGACTTCTTGAGCGACTTTCATCGCTGCTGCTCTCGACTCTTCGGCCGTCTTGTAGTTGTGATCGTAGAAGGCTAACTTATCGGCGGAAACATTATTGACCGTCTCCGTATGTTTCGTACCACGTCCTAAAGCAAAATCCAAAGAAGCGGAATACTCGTTTGCAGTGATGGTGAGAATCGTCGGAACCGAGATGCTGAGGACTGCTAAAGGAACTAGGATGGTGCGGAACTTCAGATTGGACATTTTCATGTCGAAACCCTCCTTTCCAATCTGAGGATATTTTTATAAAAGAAAAGCCCTTACATCAAGAAAACGGAGCCATTCGGTAAAAAATCCGTCGTAACTGGTAATCCTTTATTTCACTTCGGGAAGGAGAAGAATACTGAGTACAAAACTCTGATGATCGGTCAGTATCTGAACCGATCCGGAGTACTTTTTCGCGGTCTCTTCCATGGAGATGATCCCATAGCCATGGTCATCTTTCTCCTCTTTGGTTGTTTTGATCCGCCCTTCCTCTTTCTTGAGATTTCCGAAGAACGGATTCTCAATCCGAAGGAGAACCATCGAGCCTACCGGTTCGATCTTCAAAGAGACTAACCTCTGCTCATAAGGAAGAGTCCTTACATACGTAAAAGCATTATCTAGCCCGTTCCCTAACAGAGAATAAAGATCTACCGGATCCATAAAAGAAAGAGAAGAACCATCCGCTATTACATCAAACCGGATACGATGCTTCTTCGCTTCCATCGCTTTCTCGGTCAAAACTACATTCAGCGGTTCGTTTCCAGTCTCTTTATAATCCTGATAATCGGAAACCAAATCATTGATCTCTTCTTTTCCGGATCCATCCGATGCTTTCCCTTGCTGATACTTCAGATCATGGGCTTTCACATTCAGAAGAGTGATCGTTCTTTGAGAAAGCTTATATTGCTTCTTCTTTTCTTTCCAAAGAGCCTGAACGGTTTTAAGTCTACTTTCGACAACCCCGGTTCTTAACTGACTATATTGAAGAAGAAGCGAAATAAAACAGACAAGCAGGTTATAGAACCTTTCTAAATAATAGGTTTCTCCCGTCTTCTCTTCATGGAAGACCGTCACCAGATTCAAAGCGACATCCGCAAGGATCACTAAGATAACTAATACCAGAACCGCAAAATGCTTGATATGGAATTCCCCAGCCTTTTTCAGTTTCCGGATCGCTACAAAATAAGCAATCCAATAAACACAGAAATAAACCGTGATATAGGCAATCACTGTAACAACAGAAACACCGCTCTGCTGTATAGCTCCATGGAAATACGGATTCATCTCGGCTAAGGTGTCTAACACCTTATCGAGATAAAAGGCTCTTACACAGGTATCAAAAAGAAGATACGCGATATGCTGGAACGAATAAGAAGCAATTCCACAGAAAAGAATCTCATCAAAAGGAACAGCAAAACAGAAGAACATCCCTCCTAACGTTCCTAAAAAGAGAACCACAAACAGGAAAGCATAATAAAGAGGATGCACCACGATCGGAAGAGCAAACGAAACAGAGAAAAGAACAAGCAGAGTTCCACTTAAACGCCACACGAAATGACTTCGCCTTGGAAACAGAAAGACAAAAAGGCCTTCCGGAATAAGAAGCTCCAATAGGAAGAGAGCCCGGTACCAGAAAAACATCGTCGTGTAGTCATACATACTAACGGGTACTCCCATAATACTTTGCTAAAGCATCCAGAAACTCCTTCTTTTTCGAACGGCTCATCCGGAGAGAGGTTCCGTTTACATCAATCACTTCTTGTTTTACATTCTTCACCATCCTCAGATTCACCAAAGAATAGTTGTTCGGCTTAGCAAAACCTTTCTCCTTCAGTTTCTCTTCTACAGAAGAAAGCGTCTGCCGAGAATGGAAAATACCATCCGAGGTGTGATAAAGAACATTGTGATTCATCACTTCGATGTACTGAATATGACTGACAGGAAGAACCACTCTTTGTCTATCCGTATCCATCACTTCTATCTTCTCTTCCTGCGTCAAAGAGAGCTTTTTAAGGATCCGATCCATCTTCATCTTGAAGATCGGATACTCATAAGGTTTCACCATAAAATCAAAAGCCGAGACTTCATAACCATGAAGAGCGTAATTCGCTAACCGAGTAGTAAAGACAAGAAGCACATCCTCATCGATCTTCCGCAATTGTTGAGAAGCCTGGTATCCGTTCTCTCCCGGTAAATCAATATCCATAAAGACAACCTGATAGATAGGACGATAACTCTTCAGAAAATCCTCTCCGAAAACAAACCTCTCCAAAGAATATTCTTCCTTATTTCCTGCCTCCTGAAAATATCGGTTCAACACCGATACCAGGTTATCGGCTTCCTCTTGCCTATCTTCAATCAATGCGAAGCGGTACACGAAAGGCCTCCCTCCGAATAACTTCTCCTCAAGTCTCTACAATTTACCATGATTTACTTAAGAAAAGAACAAAAGAGAGGAAAAAGATGACTCCTTTGAGGAAGCTTTGCTAGCTAGATAAACTCGAATCAGCCGCATTATTTTTCTTTATTCCTTAAACAGAATACTATCCTTACAGGCTAGAAGATGCCTGAAGGTCTTCTTAACCTCTGCCATCTTTCTCTTTGCTATATAGCATAGCAAGTTTAAAAATTAGGTATAAGAGCACTATTCTGATGGTTTGTCCGTTTCCTCGGTCTTCTTTTCAAGAAGGCATTTTTCAGTCAGGGACAGACGGATTCCGAGCTTCTCAAGGACTGCGTC
>ONBI01000012.1 GCA_900316035.1 uncultured Eubacteriales bacterium | reverse complement strand
GCGGAAACTAAAGAAAAAGGGACTTTTCAGCCCCTGCAAGGTCATTTCTTGCCTTGGAATCCGATTTGTGTACCTAATTCATTGATTCGTCATGATATATAAGTAAGGTAAGAGGTGAGGACCCTGTGAGTAGGGTTCTCTCCTCTTTTTTTCGAAAGAATCCGTGATGTTTTACAAGATATATTTGCTGTAAGCGTTTCCAACCCCAAGTGCGAAAATCACTTTTTTAAGACTTCTTTAAGGATTCTCGGTTAGAAAAGAAAAAAAGAGGCACTTTTTCTCAATTTCTGCCAAAACTTTAGGAAAAGCCCACGATTTCTTCACATAAAACTTTCTTTCTTTTTGTTTCCTACTCTTTTAAAATCACTCTTGTTTATTCGAAAGGAGAGTAACGTCATGAAAAAAGTTATTACTTTATTATCTACTGCTACTGTCCTCGGCTTAGGTTTTGTAGCTTCCCGCTCTGTTGATTTCGATGCTGCTTTAGGCGACAGCGTCAAGAAAGCGGAGAACACCTACATCGTCGAAGCTGAGGGAAATCCGTCCGACGAAGGGGCCAGTAAGACCCGCAACGAAGTTCTCAATGAGGTCAAGTATCTTTTAGACAAGGATTCGTATGAAATAACCTTCGTCTACGATACTGTCTTCAACGGCTTCTCGATCAAGACGACCGCTTCGAATGCGAAGAAGATCGCCTCCATCCCTGGAGTCAGCGATGTTCAGATTTCGCATACCTATGCCCGCCCGGAAGCCGTAACTTCTACCGCTGCTGGTGCTACCGATGATGAAATCAAGGCGATGAAGCTCGGGAACTATTCGGCCGAAACCATGAAGGCGACTGCCGATGATATCAAGGCTGTCACCGGAAATGATTCTTTCGGTGGCCGTGGTGTCACGATCGGTATTGCCGATACTGGTCTTTTCCTCAACCAGGTTGCCGGAACTACGGAAAGAAATGAGGCCGAAAAATCCTCTGCTTATGGTTCGCATCTCAATGCCGCTGCGTTTAAGGATCTTGCCGATGCCGATGCTCCGTATAAGACTACGGCAATCGATGCTTTGAATCTCGGTCATAAATATACCCACATCAACAACAAGATTTTCTACGCGTATGACTATGCGGATAAGGATACGAACGTCAACCCAGCGAAAGATGGTGTTTCCGCTCCGACGGTTGAAGACAATATCCACGGAACTCATGTCGCTTCTTTGTCGGCTGCAAACGGTGATGAATTCCAGGGTATTGCTCCGAATGCCCAGGTCGCTGTCCTCAAGGTTTTCGGTGATAATGCCAGCGGTGCCAGCTCCGATGCTATCATCGGTGCTTTAAACGATGCCGCGAAGATGAAGCTCGATATCGTCAACCTCTCCTTAGGTTCCGATTTATATTCGAACGACGATTCCGTCGATTCCGCTACTTACAAAGCTGCGAAAGCCTGCTACGATGTCGGAACCATCGTCAACTTCGCTGCCGGTAACTCCGGTAAGTCGACCTATTCTTCTTCCAACGGCTATTCCGATTGGACGACCGATACGGTCGAAACCGGTATTGTCGGTGGAGATGCTCTTTACGATGAAGTGACGAATGTCGTCGCTTCTTCTAACCCTGACAAGGCTTACTATAGTTCCATCATGCTCGTCAAGAGCTCTAAAGCGACGAATTCTTCCGCGATTGCTTTCAAGGATCAGGTTGTCCATTCGACGACCCAGACCTTCGATAAGGACCGTGCTCTTACCGATTTACTCTCTGATTATCCGGATAATAACGGCCAGTTCGATTATGTCTATGTTCCGGGCTATGGCTCCAGTGCGGATTACCAGGCTATCGGCGGAGAAGCTGCTGTCAAAGGCAAGATTGCCGTTGTCAACCGTGGTAACCTCACTTTCGTCAACAAGACCAAACTTGCTGAAAACAATGGTGCTATCGCTTTGATTGTTATCAATAACGATGCTTCTTCTACTTTCAACTTCTCTATGGACTTTGCTAACTACTCTCCGTCTATCCCGGTCTGCTTCGTTTTCCAGAGCACTATCCCGACTTGGGGTTCTTATGTCCAGACTCCGAAGTCGACCGATGCCGGTTATGGTACTACTGCTGTTGCCGGTGGTGTCGGTACTATCAACATTGCGAAGGATAAGGTCGAAGTTGCTAACGATGGTAACATCGTTTCTTCCTTCTCGAACGATGGTCCGGCTTATAACCTTGATTTCGGTCCGACGATTGCTGCTCCGGGTGGAAACATCATGGGTGCGGTCAATGCGATTTCTGCAAACGATCCTTCTGCTTCGCAAACTTCGGTCTCTGACCTTTATGGTTATGAATTCATGTCCGGTACTTCTATGGCCACTCCGAACCTCTCCGGTGCGATGGCTCTTGTCTTAGGTGAGAAGAATCCGGATAACAACGGCACTAAGAAGGCTTCCAACGCCGATGATTATCTTGCCGAAAAGAAGAAACTTTCGATGAAGGCGATGGCTACTGCCGACCAGCTCGACGATGCCGCCCGTAAAACGGAGGCTTCTCCGCGTATGCAGGGTGCTGGACGTATCAATGCTTCTTCGATCCTCAAGGCGGATTCCTATATCACTACCAAGAACAACGATCTCGGTGGATTTGAAAACGAGGTGGAAGCGAAGGCTGAACTGAAGAATAAGGATGACTTATATGTCGAAAACGGTGACTTTGCTAACACTGGCGAAGACTACATCACTTTCGACTATACGATTCACAACGATTCCGATACCGATCGCACCTACACTCCGACTATCTCGGTCATGATTCCTTCTCTCCGCATTCAGGAAACGCATGAATCCTATGCGGCTGAGGAAACTTCGAGCCGTTCGCAGACGGTCGGTTACGATAGCTCGGTCACCTTCAAAAAAGACGATCTTTCGACCTATCCGACTTTCATCGGTTATCCGACGATGTCGGTCAATGATGATAACCTCACCAATGGCTACACCACGATGTCTGCCGGTGGAACTACTACTGTCACAGTCAAGGCCGGTGAGACGGCTACTGCTACGGCTAAGATCCGTATCGATAACCTCAAGGTAAACAAGGACTGGGGTGATTCCAACGTCGCGAACGTTGAGAATATGGATCTCAAGGATTATCTTGCCAAGTACTTCAAGGATGCCGGTGGCACTTATGTCGAAGGCTTCCTCAAGCTCACTCCGACCGATACCGAAGATGAAGATTATGTTCTGACTATGCCTTATATGGGCTTCTATGGTGATTACACGGTCGGTAAACCGGTTGAAGACTTCGACTTCGAGAAGGATTCGAAGCACATCTACAACTCCGATCTTGTCACCAATTACCTCAAGAACCTCAATGCCCAGTATGCGAAGCCGAACAACTATGCGGGTTCGACTCTCTCCGCTTCCGGTGCTGCCTTATCCGAAAGCAAACTCACCTCTGCGGTTCTCGGTAACTCCAGCCTTCAGGCTAACGGTAACGATCTGCTCTCCTTGAACGGTGCTTCGGAGGATAAGACTCACCTCTATGCCGGTGCTACGAAGACTTCGGATGTCATTCACGCTTCCTTCTTCGTCAACCGTTCGCTCTCCAGCGCTTCTTGGACTCTTACCAAGGGAACCACTGCTGTCAGTAATGGAACTTTAGGTGACCTCTATCTCTATTCCACGAATGCTGCTGTTAACACTGCGGAGGCCGGTATTGAAAAGTCCTGGGTTGTCACCAGTGGTGAAAATATCGTCTTCCACCGTGCTTATGGTGAAATCGATATTAGCAAAGTTGCGGAAGGGGATTACACTTTAGCCTTCAACTTTGTCACCCGTGGTACGGGTAAGACTTACACCAAGTCTTATACCCTCACGGTCGATAAGACGGCTCCACAGATCTCCAGCATCTCCGCTTCGAAGAATTCTTCCGGTAAGACCTTGGTCGAACTTAAGTCCAAGGGTGCTGCTACAGCTCTCTTCGGTTCGATCGCTGCCCGTTCGAGTGTCGGTAGTGATGGTGTTACTACCTTCACCAACACTCTTTCGACCAACCAGGTCAAGAACGATAAGGTTCTGATCACTCTCGAAGACTATGCTCATAACGCCAGCAAGTTCCTCATCCATCCGAGCGATCTTTCTTCCTTTGTCGGCGGTTCGTTCTTAACTTCGTCCAATGATTTCCACATCACCGAAGAGGATCCGACTTCGCATTATTACACCGTCTCTATCGTCGACTCCAAGGATAACGACATCAACATCACCAAGGATTACTATGTCTATGTCTTCATCGCTTCGGGTCTCAGCAAGAGCGATGTCACAGTCAAGCTCAGCAATGTCGCTACCGATGACTTCACCTATGATTCGGCTTCTGGTCTCTTAGTCATCCATATGTCGAAGGATGATGTCGGCTTCGAACTTTCGACTGCGATTGTGAAACCTGGTGACAGCACTTCTTCGACTTCCTCTACTACTAGCTCTACGACTTCCTCTTCCTCTAATACTACGGATGACAATAAGAAGGGTGGTTGCTTCGGTTCTGTCGCTGCCGCTTCGACTATTGTCGGTGCTCTTGCTCTTCTTGGCACGGGCTTAGCCCTTAAGAAGAAGAGAGAAGATAAGTAATTTCCGATTTTTTGAAATCCACAAGGCCCCGGAAAGATTCTTTCCGAGGCCTTTGCTGGCTTTTCTAGGTATGCTCATCACCGAAAAAACAAAGAAAGAGATTCTCTGTTATCTCTTCGGAATCATCGCATTTGTCGTGTACTTTCTTCCGATGTACTTCTTTTCCTCATGGAATTTAAGCGATATCTTTTTGATTCCGACTATTGTTTTTCTCAGTTATGATGCTCTGCGCTTTATCGGTAGAACGGGGGTCTTCGATCTCTTCGCTTTTCAGTTTGCTAACTGGTTATCCAGTTGGCGCAAAGGAGACCCGCTCAAATATAAAGACGCTTACGAGTACAAAGAGCAGAAAAGAGAAAGCCGCGAAGAGAAGGGATGGATCTGGTTACCATGGCTCATCTACGGAATGGTTTGTCTCTTTTTCTGCCTGTTATTCGCGTTTCTTCCACCTGCTGTATAAAGAAATTACGAAAGCGCTTTAATCCTTAATCTTTTCTTAAATTTCCCTCGCTGGGGAGAACAAGGTTGACTAGCTTTTCAGAAATTATAAAATATATATATTTAATACCCTACGCCGTTTTCCCTGCACGAAAATCAGGAGGATAACCCTATGAAAAAAACGAGAAGAATCTTAGCTTTTGCCTCGATTGTTCCGATTATGTTGCTGGCTTCTTGCAACCAGGGCAAGACCAGTTCCAACACTGGCAACTCGAACTCGGGCCACAATAGCTCCCATGTTGTTCATGACAGCACGTTCACGGTTTCGTTCCGTGGACATGTCTACGAAGAGGATGCGGAAGGCCTTGCTTTGACAGTCGGCGAACAGGATGCGGCGTTAGTCCCGTCCATGATCGATACGACCGTCACCGGTTCCTTCACCTATGCTTCAAGCGATGAGTCCGTTGTTTCTGTTTCTGCTACTGGTAAGCTTTCGGCTTTAAAGGCCGGTTCTGCTTCCGTTACTGTCTCTTTAGCAAGCGACAGCAATTCGAAACTGGTTTTAGGTTTCACCGTCACTGACTCTTCGACCGCTAATGGCGGTTATAGCTTTGCTACCCAGAGCTATGACGAAAAAGCCAACATCTTAGGCGCTCTGGAAAAGTACGCTGTCGATAACTACCTCACTGGTATCACCATTTTCTCCAATGGTTCTCAGATCTGCTACAACAGCCGTTATGTCCCGCAGCCGAAGTCTTATATCTCCGGTTATGGTTGGGGTACGACCCGTGAAGGTGTTCTCAATGGTCCTCTTACCAAGTCCATTTCCAATAAGCCGAATTATTACAATATTGCGACGACTTCCTTACCGTCTCATGCGAACGCGATGAACGCGTCCGGCAGCGATGTCTCGTCTGTTTACGATTACATCGCCAACGCTTATTTCGCTACCCGTATGAATGCCACCAACGATGGTTATGAGTGGTATCCGTCTCTTTCGACCGATGATGCTCCTATCGCGGTTGAGGAACCAACGACCAATGCCGATGGTTCGGTCAAGACTCCGGGTGCCGAAATCGCTTCGAGTGATGCCCGTTACAACTACAACAAAAGATGGAGAATCCATCTCCGTACGGGCGATAAGGCTCCGGTCTATCGCTCCAATTCTTCGGTTGCCGAATCGAAGAAGTACGATGGTCAGAAAGTTGTTCTTGACGATTATCTCACTCCGATCAAGATGATGCTGACCGCTTGGAATGCCCAGTATCGTGGCGCCGAAATGACGACCGGTACTTCCGGTTTTGAAGGTGCTGCCAGTTACTACAACAAGACTGCTAGCAACAACACCGGTGATTCCACTGCACTTTGGAATGATACCGAATGGAATAAAGACATGGGCAGCAACATTTACACTGGCCATGACGATAAGGGCGACTTTATCGAATTCAACCTTCTCTCTCCTTGCACCACTTTCTATGCGATGTATCAGCTTTCTTCTTCCCTTTATTCGCCTCTTCCGGAATCTTTCATCAAGTATTGGACTCCGGCTACCTTAGGTAAGAGCCGTGGTTCCGATATCAAGCCGACCGATACGATGCTCTCGACTGGTCCTTATTATATCGAGGACTGGAATGCTCAGGTCGTCAACTTCAAGAAGAACGATCAGTACTTCCATCAGACCGATACTCTGACTCAGGTCGTCAATGGTCAGACTGAGACGACCACCCGTAAGGTTTATCAGATTGCCGGTATTTCCTATTACTGGGTTTCGGAAACTTCCGAAGCGAAGAACCACTTCTTAGCCGGTGAAACCGATTCTTATGCCCCGAACAAGGATGATCTCAAGTCGGATTTCAGTGCCGATTCCGGCACTTCCAATCAGGGTGCCTCTTGGAGAAAATACAAGACCTTAGGTGACTCGAACTTCAAGCTCAACGTCAACGCCAGCACTCAGGATCAGTGGCTCAACCGCTTCGGTCCGACCGGTACTATCTACCAGCATGGTGCTTCTGTCACTTCGACGAACAACTGGATGAAGACTTACGATCGTGCGACGACTGCTGTCAAACCGTATATGTCGAACATCCACTTCCTCAACTTCCTCTCCTATTCCATCAACCGTCAGGAAATCTGCGAATCCCGTGGTATGACTCCGACGCAGGATTACTTCTCCGATAACTACCTTATCGATCCGGAAACCGGTGTTTCTTACAACTCCACCGATGCCCATAAGGCGGTCTTAGCGGATCGTTATCCGGAAACTTACGGTTATAACCTCACCGCTGCCAGAGACGAACTTGTGAAAGCCATTGATCAGGTTCTTCTTCCGATGGTGGGAAAGAAACAGTTCAATTCGAAGAATTCCGGAGCTGGTGCCGGTTCCTCCACTAACCCGTGGATCGTCCCGATCGATATGGAGTGGATGAACACCAACGATAAATCCGATTACTCCGATGTCTTCACCTATGTCAAACAGGTCTTCCAGCAGGTTTCGGACGAAGACTATAACGGTATGTTCGAACTCGATCTCCATGAGACCGGTGGTAACGCCGATTACAACGAAGTCTATAACCTTATGAGAAGAGGTGAATTCGACTTAGGCTTCGGCTCTATCTCCGGTAACGCCCTCGACCCGATCAACTTCCTTGAAGTTCTCAAGTCCGATAACTCTTCTGGCTTCACTCTTAACTGGGGTGCGGATACCGCGACTTTAGGTTCTGGCTTATACAGCGCTGCAAACGGCGATGATGAAAGCAAGAACTACGTCACCTACGATGGCAAACGTTGGTCTTACGATGGCTTATGGAAAGCGGCCACCATCGGTGTTGTCTTAGGTAACGACGGCTCGGTTGCTAACGTCAAGAACGTTTCTACGAGAAGCGCCGGTGCAACGGTTTATAAGTATGATGCTGTCAGCGATACCGATCAGTCTGTCACTTATCGCTTATCCTTCGAGACTCTGCTTCAGGGTGGTGCGACGAAGATCAACATTGCACTTTCGAACAACTCCGCTGCGAAGGCTACCTTTGATGTCTCTGCCTTTGCCGCTTCTTCGGATCAGACTATTACTGCGACGGGCGGCTATGCGACCTTAAAGAAGACAGATACGGATCATGTCTATACGCTTACCATCAGCAAAGATTTCAACACTGCCGTTGCGCAGGATACGACTAGCGGTAAGGTTGCCGCCGGTTCGGATGTCAACACGGTCCTTCTCACCCTTACCTATCATGCGACTCTGAATGATGCCAATACTGCACTTTCTTCGACTTTGACTCTTCTCACCTACAAGGGTGTCAAAGCCACTAGCAAATAATCCGTCTCTTGCTTTCCAAAAATGCCTTATATTGTCAAATATTCTCTTCAGCGAATCGGGTTGCTTATCCTGACGACCTTCATCATTCTCTCCCTGACTTTCTTCCTCGTCAAAATGTTGCCGGATGCGGTTGTATCCGGCAACGAAGCCGCCCAATACGCCTTCTGGCGTGACCAAGCGAACCTTGGTTACGTTTTTGAAACTTCGAATACGATTCAGGGATACGGCGAAGCGGTCCTCACGTATCAGGATCCTAGCGGTATCATGCATATCTTCTACCGTGAACCGATCATCCGTCAGTATGGAGCTTGGCTCACCGGTATCTTCACCAGCTGGAACTGGGGAACCTCTTCGGCGATTCAGCCGGGTTCGGGCGCGATGGATATCATCTGGTCCCGTCTTGGGCCGACGGTTATCATCAACATCTTCGCGATGCTCATCTCCGTTCCGCTCGGTTTCGTCTTCGGTATTATCGCCGCTCTGAATAAGAACAAATGGCCGGATCATCTCATCTCGACTCTCGTCATGGTCATGATCTCGGTTCCTTCCTTCGTTACGATTTCCGTCTTGATGCTTCTTCTCTCCTATAACACCAGTTGGCTTCCTTCGCATTGGCCTTCTAGCGGTGGCGCTGGCGCTTATGCGGCCGCTATGGTTATTCCTGTTCTTTCGCTTGTTTTCGGTACGGTTGCCGGTTTTACCCGTTATACCCGTGCTGAACTTACCGAAGTCATCTCGAGTGACTTCTTACTCTTAGCGAGAACCAAGGGTTTAACCAGAACCCAGTGCATTGTCCGTCACGCTTTACGTAACTCGATGGTCCCGATCGTTCCGATGATCATCGGCGAATTCGTCGGTATTCTCTCCGGTTCGATGATTCTCGAACAGCTTTATTCCATTCCGGGTATCGGTGGCCTGTTTGTCAATGCCATCACCTACAAGGACTGGAACGTTCTTCTTGTCGATATGGCCGTTTATACCATGATCGGTTTACTTGCTAACCTCTTAGTCGATCTTAGCTATGGTATCATCGATCCTCGTATCCGTATGGGAGCAAAAGCAGCATGAGCGAACAAGAAAATAAATCGTTGTTCTATCTTGCGGGCGAAGAAGCTTCCGCGGCCGATGGTGCGAAAGTCGACGATGCGAAGTTCACTTTCGTTCAGCAGGATAAGAAGATTCACGATGTTAAGTTCACCACGAAACCGACTACTTTCATGGCCGATGCCATGAACCGGTTCCGCAAGAACAAGTCCTCCGTTGTCGGCGGTATCATTTTGGGTGTCCTCTTCCTTTTAGCTCTTATCTTACCGACCGATATCATCCCTTACGATATCTCTAATCGTCATAACTACGAGACAAACCTTCCGATGAAGCTCAATCCTGCCGGAAGCGGCTTCTGGGATGGTACCCGCAAATATAAGAACCAGACGTATCCTTTCCAAAGGGATGCAGATGGCAATACGCTTTATGGAAGCGATGGAAAACCGCTTCTCATCGATGGTTCGGATTTCACCGATCCCGATGTTATTGTAGATATCTCCGATTTCAAGACCAGCTATCTGACGACAGCGGTAGAGGATGGACAAGGCGGTTATGCGCAGGTCACCTGCAAAGGCGATGGGAAAGAGAACGGCGATATCTGTTACCTCTATTTCCAGCCGATGGCGTTCGATCTCAAAAACAACAATTATCAGATCACCTATTCGTTAGGTACGACCATCGATTCTGCTCTGACCGAATATTCGGTTCTTTTAGCGGTTCCCCAGGGGACTTCGAGCAATTTCTATACTCTCAATGCTACCAAGCATTATGGCACTATCGTCGCCGAACCGAAACCGGAAGAGAAGATGGCTGGTGCTCAGGTCACTTCCCGCTCGGATATCACTTTCTCTGTCAATGATCTGATCACGGCGTATTATGAGGATTCTTCTCATCGCCCGTGGGAATCGATCACGGAGAGCAGCAGCGAAGCCGATAAGAATGTTGCGGCTATGGCAGAAAAAGATTACAAGACCGTCACTTCCGGAACAGGTCAGTTCTCTCTCGGCCTTTATAAGAGCTGCGGTATCAACGATGAGGATTCTCTCTTCGTCAGCAAGTTTGAGATCACCGGAACAAAGAAAGACGGTTCCGCGTTAGGAAATGTTGCCAGAGCCAATCTCCGCAACCGTTCTTTCGGCGGGGAAAACTCCTATGTTCTCTCGAATGGTCAGGTTGCCGATGCCAACTCCATGGTTTTGCAGGAACAGAACGGTTCTTCACAGATCAATACGCATTATTGGAAGTCCCGTTCCAAAAAACGTTTTGAAGCGATTGATGTTCAGGCTAGCCGCTGCACTCTGACGGTCGATGCCTATCTCAATACGTATGGCCTCCGTAAAGATTTCGAAATCAGTCAGAAGACTTTGGAAGACTGGAAGAAAGCCGGTTATGTCACTTACGATCTTTCCGGTAAGACCGGGACGGAAGAGAATCCTTATGCCTATCATATTCTCTCTTTGAAGACCGCCGATTCCTCTAAGGATGACTTTGTTACGGAGAATGAAGAACTGGCTAAGAAAGCGGATGAGACAGTCTATGTCAAATCGCTTTCGAGCGCTGTCGATCAGGGTAATAACATCTATGCGATCAAAGGTACCGTCCTGATGTATCGATATCTCGGTTATTCTTCGATTCCGATTCATATCTTCGGTACGGAGTATCAGGGAAAAGATATGCTGAAGTATGTCTTCTCCGGTTTACGTACTTCGCTTTTATTAGGTATCATCGTCGCTGCCATCAACATCTTCATCGGTGTTATCTGGGGCTCTGTCTCTGGTTATTTCGGTGGTTCGGTCGATATCATCATGGAACGTTTCACCGATATCTTAGGCGGTATTCCGTGGATTGTCTTGATGACGGTACTGACGCTGAAGATGGGTCAGACCTTCTTCGTCTTCGCTCTTGCTCTCTGCTTGACGGGCTGGATCGGAACGGCTTCGACGACACGAAGTCAGTTCTACCGTTACCGTGATCGAGAATATGTTTTAGCGGCGAAGACCTTAGGGGCAAAATCCCCTCGTCTTATCTTCCGTCATATTCTTCCTAACGCCATCGGTACCATCATCACCCGTTCGATCCTGATGATTCCGTCGGTCGTCTTCGATGAAGCGACGATCTCTTACTTAGGCTTAGGATTCTCCAACCTTGATTCTCTCGGTGTCATTCTCTCGAAGAACCAGGCTTACTTAAGCAACTATCCGAGTCAGCTTATTATTCCTGCCATCATCATTTCGTTATTGATGATCTGCTTCAACCTCTTCGGTAACGGTTTACGTGATGCGTTTAACCCGTCTTTGAAAGGAACCGACTAGTATGGAAAACGAACAGAATAAGAAAGAACCGATTCTTTCGGTCAAGAATCTTCGTGTTTCCTTCAAAACGGACGAAGGCTTAGTCCACGCCGTCCGCGGTGTCTCCTTCGATCTTTACAAAGAGGAGACTCTCTGCATCGTCGGGGAATCGGGCTCTGGTAAATCCGTCACTTCGAAGACCATCATGGGCATTTTGAGTGCCAATGCGGTCATCGAAGAAGGATCCGTCATGTATGAAGGAGAGGATCTTACCAAGGTCGATGAATCCGAATTCCACCGCATCCGCGGTCATAAGATCGGTATGGTCTTCCAGGATCCGCTCTCTTCTCTTAACCCGATTATGAAGGTCGGAAAACAGATTACGGAAGCGATGCTTGTCAATTCCAATCGACTCAAGACGCTCCGTGACCATCTCATTTCGAAGGAAGAAGCCGCCTATAAGAACGCCGAAGCCAAGAAGAAATCCGAATTTGCCAAAGCCGACCGTGAAGTCGAGCTTTCGGATGAAAAATACGATAAGGAAATCTACGCCTATCAGCGTAAAGCGAAGGAACTCTCTTATGATCTTTCTTTGAAGGAAGCTGCCTTGCGTCCTCTTCTCAAAGAAAAGGCGGCTTTTGAACATGCTGCTATCAATCATGAAGTTCAACTCTCCGATGAAAAATTCGATAAGGAAATCTCTGTCTATCAACGTAAGGAAAAAGAACTTTCCGATAATCTTTCTTTGAAAAAATCGGCTTTGCGTTCGCTTCCGAAAGAGAAGGCTGCGGAAAGGGAGAAGGCTACTCATGAGCGTGACGAAGCTGCGAAAGCCTTATCTGCCTATAGCAAAACAGCAAAGAAAGAGATTGCTAAGCTGAAAAAAGAGAAGGCGAAAGAACATAAACGCATTGTAGCTTTATATGCGCCTTCGGAAAAGAAAACCGCTTCGAAGAAGACCGCCCAAACAGAGAAACCGAAAGTTACTATCATTCTTCCGGCAGATCTTGCTGCTAAGGTTGAGAAGGCTACTAAAGAGCGTGATGAGGCGGTGAAGGCTTTTTCTTCCTTTAATGAAAAAGCAGGGAAAGAAGTTGCTCAGCTGAAACAAGAGAAGGAGAAGGAGCATAGACGCCTTACCTCTTTAGGAAAAGACCGTAAGAAGAAGGCGGTTGAAGAATATAAGGCGACGGCTCCGGCCCTGAAGAAAGCTTTGGATGCGAAGAAGAAAGAAGCCGATGTCGAGATTCAGAAGTATAAAGCCGAAAAGAAGAAAGAATACGAGGCGAAAGTCGCTGAGCTTAGCCAAGGCAAGATTTCTGAGGAAGAATATGCTTCTAAAGTCGCAAGCGAAAACGTAAACTATCAGAATGCTCTAGAGGAACTGACTAAGAAGCAGAGCGAAGAAGCTTTGCAGTTAGAGCAGGATTTCAATTCGCAGACGGACCAGTTACAGAAGAACCGTGCTTCGGCAAAAGACTTATCGGATGCAAAGAAGTCCTATCTCGATGATTTAGAAGCTTCTGAAAAGAAGATGGCCAAAGAAAAAGAAAAGCTTCAGAAGGATCATGAGGAAAAGCTTGCCGAATACAAGGAAGCTCATACTCACGAGAAAGCCTTAGCGAAAGCGAAAGAAGAATACAAAGCCAATTTCAAGATCACCCACGCGGAAGCCAAAGCTGCTGCTTTGAAGGTCATGAAGGAAGTCGGTATTCCTCAGCCGGAAGTCCGTTTCAACCAGTATCCGTTTGAGTTCTCCGGCGGTATGAGACAGCGTATCGTCATCGCTATCGCTTTGACTGCGAACCCGGAGATCCTCATCTGCGATGAACCGACTACCGCTTTGGATGTCACTATTCAGGCGCAGATTCTTGAGTTGATCAACCGACTGAAGAAAGAGCGTCATATGTCGATCATCTTCATCTCCCACGACTTAGGTGTCGTTGCCAATATGGCGGACCGTGTCGCGGTCATGTATGCCGGTAAGATTGTCGAAGTCGGTACGGCGGCGGAGATCTTCTACGATCCTCGTCATCCGTATACATGGGCTTTGCTTTCGTCTATTCCGGATATCGATTCACACGAGAAACTCGAAGCGATTCCGGGTACCCCGCCTTATCTTCTCAACCCTCCGAAAGGCGATGCCTTCGCGGCCCGTAACAAGTACGCCTTAGCGATCGACTTCGAAGAGGAACCTCCGTTCTTCAAAGTCAGTGAGACGCATTATGCGGCGACCTGGCTACTGGATAAGCGTGCCCCGAAGACGGTCATGCCGAAGATCGTTTCTCAGCGTATCAAGTCGTCGTTAGAAAGAGCAGGTGTGAAACATGACTGAAGAACAGAAACAGCATCTCCCTGAACAAGCGAAGAATGTTCCTCTTCCGACCTATAACGCCTGGAAGATCATTCAGAAACACCTGAAGGAAAACATCTATCTTGCTATCGCGTTAGGATTGATTCTTCTCACTCTTCTGTTTTTGCTTATTCCTTTTGCTCATCTTTCTTACGATACGACCGTCAACGGTATTCAGGAAACCTATTCCATCAACTATTCCGGTTATAACCTCATCTTCGGCGGAAACATCTATGCGGCCGACCGTATGTATGAGGGAGCTTCCTTACCTACCTTGATCCATGTATCGATGTCGGGTGGCCTCTTTGCCGGTTTCCTCTTCACTTTCCTCGCGTTCTTCCTCATCGCTTATGTCTATGTGATGGAGAAGACGTATGCTCTTGGGTTTATCGGAGCGGTGTTATTAGCCTTAAGCGGCATCTTCTCTTTCTGCACTCTTCCTTTATGCGGATTTGTCTCGACTGACTATAATTCCGATCTCGGTAACTCGACTTCCTCTTCTTCCTCTTCGGTCTTAGGATTAGTCAAGAGAGCTTCTACCTCTATTGTCCATAACACCTATAGCTTAGGAGTAGGAGCAATCCTTGTCGGCATTGTTCTTCTTACAGCGGCTATCTTAGTTGTCGTCAACTATTTCTTTGTCTATTCGAAGGCGATTGAAGATAACACTTTCGTCACCTATCGTCAGGATTTAGTCGATAACAACATCCTGGTCTCGGTTCGCCATCTGAAGATGTTCTTCCCGATGGGACAGCATAAGAAGCTCAAAGCCGTTCATGATGTCTCCTTTGATATCAAGAAAGGCGAATGCTTCGGTCTGGTCGGTGAATCCGGCTGCGGTAAGACCACGACCGGCCGTTCTCTTATCCGTCTTTACCATGTGACTTCCGGTTCCGTCTACTTCAAGGGTTACCGCGTTGCTGCGGGTAGCCGTTGGAACGAGAAGGAAATCAAATGGTCTGAGATCCATACCAAGAACAAGATCAAAGAGCTCCGTGCTCAGGAAGCGATTGAATTGGAAAATTCTTCTGCCGATGAAGGTACGGACGAAGGCAAAGCGGCCGCCAGTCAGATCCGCGCCCGTTATGACGCGAAGATCAACGAGCTCAAGCTGCAGCAGAAAGCCTGGACCAAGCTTCAGAAACAGAAGATTGCTCAGATCAAGTACGATGACTCCCATGTCAACCGCAAGCTGATGAGCAAGATGCAGATGATCTTCCAGGATCCTATCGATTCTCTCGACCCTCGTATGACCGTCGAAGATATTATTCAGGAAGGCTTGAAGATCCAAGGCTTCCACAACCGGCAGGAGAACCATAAGAAAGCCTGCGAAGTCTTGGAAGAAGTCGGACTTATCGCCGATTACTGCTCCCGTTACCCGAACGAATTCTCGGGTGGTCAGAGACAGCGTATCGGTATCGCCCGCGCCGTTGTCATGAATCCGGAGTTCCTTATCTGCGATGAACCGATCTCCGCTCTGGATGTCTCTATCCGTGCGCAGATCATCAACCTTCTCAATGATCTCAAGGTCAACCACGGTCTGACGTTGATGTTCATCGCCCATGACTTATCCGTCGTCAAATACTTCTGCGACCGTATCGCCGTCATGTATTTCGGTGAGATGGTCGAGATGGCATCGAGCGATGAGCTCTTCGCCCATCCGCTTCATCCGTATACGAGAGCGCTTCTCTCTGCGATTCCGAAGCCGGATCCGTATTATGAGAAGCAGCGTAAACGTATTCTCTACAATCCGAAGACGGAACACGACTATTCCCGTGAACAGCCGAAGTTCCAGGAGATTGTCCCCGGTCACTTCGTTTTAGCTAACAGTGCCGAAATCGCTAAGTACCGCGAGATGATCAAGCAGGACGATGTCGAAAACGCCCGTAAAGAAGCGGAGCGTAAAGCCAAAGGCTTAGAGTACTAAAGAAAAACTTCCTGTTCCTTACTGTTGTGTAGGGGCAGGAAGTTTTTTATGCAAGCAAGGTGAAGAGATGATCTGGGTATTCGAGGAAAGCGTAGGCGTCGAACTCGACTAATGCCAGTCCGGTGTAATAGGAAAGACCTTCGGTATATTCTTGGATGGACTGTGCTACTTCCTGATACGGAATCAGAATATCGGGAAGAAGGGCTTCTTCTTTGCCGTCTTTTTCTAAGATCAAAGGATATCGTGGGTCATCCTGTTTCAGAGTGAATCCGTGTTTCTTTGCTTCTTCCTCTAAGAAAGAAAGATAACTGTTGGTGATCTTTTCAAACGGGAAAGTTCTTCGGTAGAGATTTCGGTTGAGAAGGGTTTCGTGATAACCGAAGAAACGTTTATCGGCTTTCGAATCAAAAGCAAGAGCCAAGTTCTCTTTTCCGACTTTTAAGAGGGAGAGAAGTTCGGCGGAGGAGAAGGAAGAAGAATTGACTAGGACAACCAGATCAAAGGAATCTTCTTTTAAGGAGATAGCTTCTTCCGGGGTGAAGAATTTCAAAGTAATAGTTTCTTCTTTCTTCTCGGATAACGCATCATAAAGATAAGCATAGTTATGATCCGGAAGCATAGAAGAATACGTGGTTAAAGAAGCATAGTAGGAACTTGCCACTTTATCGTAATCCTTCTCATAAGGGGCAAAAGCCTTTGTTCCTTTGAGAAAATAAGCGACTCCGAGAGAATATAGGTATTCCTGCTTCAAGCTCTTCAGAGGCCTTTTTTCGTCTTCGTAGCGACGGATGGTTCTTTGTAGTAAGAGAGAGGAAGATCGGAAGGCATCACGGAAGGTAAGATACTCTTTATATTCTTCGTAAGTGAGAGTTCTTGTAGATTTAAAGAAGGAGTCGATGTCTTCAAAAGAATAATCCTTCCAAGAAGAGGCATCTCTGCGATCCCTAAACTCTCCCTGTACTTCTTTCATCTTGGTTTCTAAAGCGGAGTAGGCGGTCGTAATCTTTTTGATATCATTCAAAACCGAGGTACGGAAATCCTTATCGCGGATTACTTTCTTGATCCAGGGATTTTCAAGATTGAAATCCGGATTCTCTTTTCCGCGTTTGCGGAAAGAGAGAATATAGGCGACGTTGCTTTCAATCTCAACAACTTCGTTCATATTGGAAAGATCGTCTCCGTAAACTTCTTCGTAATCTTTACGGGAAGAAGCAATGTTGTCTTTGGCTTCCTGATAGGCTTCCATGACTTCGGTGAGAAGGTCGATATCTTTCTTTTTATGGTCTTTCAGATAAGAGCCGATTTTCCGTCTGGCTCTGTTATGACGGAAGAGATTCTTGCTGTGGTAATCTTCTAATAGAGACGGGAAATCCTCCTTGAGGAAATCTTCTCCGCAGAGTTTGATCAGATAGAGTTTGGAAGAAGAAAGAGACTGATATTCTTTCTTCAGACTGGCTAAAGAATACTTCTGTTCGGCATCCTGATTGAGACGGAAGTACTTCTTCGGGAATCCGTTATATCCGGATAATACGGCACCATCTTCTTCGAGTGTTTCTATCTCCTTGCCTTTTTCTAAAGGTAGAGAATAACCCTTCAGAGAATCGGAAGAAACAATAGCTTCTTTCAAGGTCTGTAGGTCTTTTCCAATCTCGATAAAGGCCAATTGCAGGGCAGAGAAAGTCTCTCTGCTATCGTCTGCGGTAAGACCGAAGAAAGGATGATCTAGCACGTAAGAAGAAGTAATACTCTTTAATCCTTCGATGGTATCAAGAGCTTTTTTATCTGCTTCAAAGGCTTCTTCGGAATAATCGGCTAAGGAAAGAGGATAAGGTTTAAAAGAGTTGAACTGCTCCACTAAAAACGGTTCCCAGAAAGAAGAATCCGAAAAATCTTTCGGATAGACATAGCACTGTTTCTTCTTAGCACGGAAGGAGAAATAACGTTCCGCAGTGATTCTGTTCTTTCTTTCTTCGCTGAGACTTTTTGGATCTGGTAAAGGAAGAAGAGAAGAATTCTTTTCAAAATCGATAAGAGGACCATAACCGAGCGAAGAGAGTTTCTCTTTGAGAATATCTCTATCTTTTTCTGAAGAGAAGAAAGCGATGGTTTTCCTTTCTCCCAAGAAACTATTCAATAAACGGGAGAGGAAATGCTTTTCGACTTCTTCTCCCTGAAGAGTGACTTTTGCACCTCCATAGGAAGACAGTCTTATGAAGATTCGATCTAATCTTCCGAAAGGACCTACGGATTCTTCGTTGATTTTCTTTTCGGACTCTTCCTTTTTGACATCACGGAATAGAGCTTCGAATTTCGGATCTATTTCTTTTCCGGCGATGACATCTCTTAGGAAAGGATAAAGAGAAGAATAGAGAAGAACCTTATGAGGATAAAAACGAAGACCGGTTCTTAATTCCAGCTTGCTATTGATAGGCCGGTTTTCAAAGAGATGGGAAACATAGGAAGGAGAAAGCTTTTCTTCTTCAAAATGGATTCCATAGGCATCGAGAACCACAAGAGCCATCTCATTGATGGTTCCGTCTCCTCGTTTATGGAATCCGTCTTTTTCTTTTTCAATTACATCAAAGAAAAGAGGGGTACCTCTTTTCTCCTCGGTTTCATAAAGATAAGAAGTTGAAACGACTTCTCCTTTTAATAAAGAAACAGGTAAAAGTCCACCCTGTTCAAAAAGAGAAGCTTCGTTTGTATATTCTTCTTCTTCTTCGACAAACGAAAAAGAGAGAAGATTACGGCTCTCTTTATAAAGGGAGAGAAAATCCAGATGGGAAGAGTTTTGGTTTTCGTTCATACTGCTCTATTTTACTTTATTCCATGAGGAAATAACCAAAAAGAAAAGCGGTCGAAGTACCCTTCAACCGCATTCGTTTCCAATTCGATAAAAGTAAGTAGAAAAGCTTACTTGCCCTGGGCAGTTTCGAGCTTCTTGCGGAACTTAGCGACACGGCCGGTATCGGCAGTGACGTTGATCTTACCAGTATAGAAAGAATGGCACTTAGAGCAAGTATCAACTCTGAGTTCGGGCTGCGTAGAACCGACTTCGAAAGTGTTGCCACAGGTCATGCAGGTAACCTTAGCGCGATAATATTTCGGATGGATGCCTTTTTTCATTTTAATTTCCTCCTGACAATCCGGCTTAAATACGACGCTATCGTATCAAGCAAGTAAAACTATACCACAAGGTATAACCCTTAACAAGATTTTTTACGGCTTTTTCGAGCTTTCTAGCTCTTTTCCGCACTTATGACAGAAAAGTTCTCCTTTGCGGTTGATGGCGTGGCAATAAGGGCACTCCACGGTCTCATATTTACTCGGATCTCTCTTTTTGAAAATAGAATAGAGAATACGGTTAACGACAAAGAGAACAATACCTAGTAGATTTACGACGAGAGAAACCACGGCCCAGGAGTTGAATTCTCCTGAGGTTGCTACTTCATAGATGAAGAAGATTCCGCCTACTAGAAAGAGAGTTAAAGAGACATAGACAAGAACCTGATAAAGCCAACGTTTCATTTTTAAGGAAGAAAATCGGCTGTCCGAAGACAGCCGATTCTTTTCAACAGATTTATAGAGAGAAGAATTACTTCGAAGCACCAAGAGTGGCGATGAAGGTAGCCATGCTATCCTTGACCGGGTTCTTGGTATCGGCAGCGCCGAAATCAGAATAGTCGCCGATGAAGCCACGGAAGCTACGACCATCGGAGCTGTAAAGGCCGAGGAGTTCAAGAGAGCTTAAGACGGCTTTCTTGTTTTCGTCGGTAGTGGTCTTGATGCTGAAGCCACCGATGTACATGGTAGCGCCAGAATACTTAGCGATAGAAGCAGAATCAAGGTAAGGAGTGAGAACATCGTTGAAGACGGCCTGATCTAAGGAATAATAGATAGGATCCATACCTTCAAAGATCTGCGTTGCAGTCGAAGAGAGAAGGTAGATATCATCCTTAGTGGAATCGAAGAGACCATTGCTGGTGAGATAGCCGGGGAAAAAATCCTTCCAATCTTCGTTAGCAGCGATGAAACCAGAAACAGTAGAAGTTGCAGTAGTGCCAGTGAACTTACCACCCTCGGCAATACCTAAAGAGGCATTTGCCGGTTCGGCTTGGAAACCAGCAGCATGGGTAACCTCAGTGGTCGTGCTCGTTCCATCCTTGCTAGCTTCGGTAGTGGTGTATTCACCGTTATAGTTGATGAGATAGATACCATCCGCACCTTTGACAAGCGCCATACCAAAACCGCCGGTATATTCATTCTTATCGGCTTCGGTGTAGAGAGAGCCATCGTCTTTCTTCTGCTTATTCGTGATGAGATAATCGATGTACTTGTTGTAGTTCGAAACGAAGGTGGCATCACGATAGAGGAAGACATAATCCTTGGTGTAATAGTAGTTGGTGGCAAGAGTGAGTTCCTGTTTGTTATCAATGGTGACAGAATGCTCTTCCGACATGATGTAGTTATCGCCCCGAGCACCGGCGACAGCAAGGTTGAATTCCGTTCCTAAATCCGGTTTTTCACCTTCGGCAGTGGCTAAACCAGCTGGACTAGAAATCTCGGTGGTTCCGACATCTTCGAGAGTGGCGACGACATCGAGAGGATATTTGTTACCATCGCTGGCAGTGTAAGCATCATCGCCAGTGATTTCGATCTTGATGGAGTCCGCAGAGAGAGCGGTGATCTTGGTCGTGATCGTATTGGCGATATCGACGAACTGCGTAGAAGTTCTTAAAGCCTTCATATAGCCGACCGGATCGAGGATGTTCCAAAGAGAAACTTCGACATAAAGGGCATTGTAATCGTCGGAAGTTCCCTTGATTTCGTATTCGTTTCCGGAGACCTTAGCGATATTCGCAAACCAAGTCGGGTTGATGGCCTGTAAACCATAGACGAAGGAAACATCGTTCGGGCTAGTCGCATTCTTGCCGGCACCGGCAAAGTTGCTGGCCTTGAGTAGACCGGCATTGGTACGGGCGATAGTGGAACCAACGGTAACAGCACCGGTAGAGATGTTCTCTTCTAACGGAACTGCATAACCATTCTTATCAAGACCATAACCGATTAACGAAAGTGTGCCAGCTTCATCGGCGGCATACATCGGGGTCTTCGCATTATCGGCAGTGTAGTAAGCGACTTCCTTGTCACCATCATAAAGGTGCTGAGTGACAGCCTTATCGGTGACTCTGGTGATTTCATAATCGACAGAATCCTTATCGGCCTCGTCTTCAATAGCATCCTTTTCATCATCGGAGATGACACGCTGCGTCTTGATGGTGTAGTTGGTGTTAGAGATGACCGAAGTCCAGACCTTGGCAAGTTCCGGAATACGCTTCGTGACCGTGACGGTGATCGTAGCGGTGGCATTCGGATTCGAAACCGAAGTTGCCGTAACAGTGGCCGTTCCGACCTTGTTACCAGTGACCTTGAGAGTCGGAGTGACTTCGTTCAAAGCATTCTCATCATAAGTGAGAATTTCCGCATCCTGGGTAACCGTAAAGTTGACCTTGCTGGAGACAGTAGAGTCACCAGCCGGACGGGCAACCTGGAAACGAAGAGTAGTAGAATCGCCTCTTTCGACAGAAACCGTCGCCGTCTTGGTGCTGACGGTGACATCCGGATACTGCTTTTCCGAAGAAGGACTAGAAGAATCAGTGTTATTGGCGCACGAGCCCAACGCTACGACACCAACAAGGCTTAAAGCTAATAAAATTTTTCTTTTCATGAGTTAGCTTCCCTCCCTATATGACGAATATTATGGCAAAACCATTTTCAAAAATGAATTGCTCCTTCCGAAGCAAGTTTTCTTAAACGAAACTTAATTTCAAGGTTTATTCAATCTTTTTTGAAAGAAAAAAGGCAATAAATTTTAAAAATATGGCAAAAAACCACTATTTTTAATTGCTTAAAGATTTTATGTAAACGCTATCACAACTGTTATCTCTTACCTATTTATATATAAAAGGCAGAAATTCTGTTCTTGAACAACGAAAAACAGGTAGCCTAAGCTACCTGTCTAGATGCGGATTGAGATGATATTAGGCCTTCTTGACCCAGAGGCCATGAAGGTTGCAATACTCGTAAGCGGCAACCGGCTTTTCCCCATCGGCGAGCGTGAATTCCGCAACCGGAGCACCAGTCGGATCCAGGGTCTTCATAACGGCCTTATCCTCGGTCTCTAAGACGATGAAGGAAATGTGATGAGCTTCCGTCATCGGATGAAGGACCGAACCGACGGTGACCTTGACCTTATTGCCTTCCTGCTCGATGACCGGAACATGTTTTTCCTTAGCAGCATCGGTAGTGTTGGCTTTGAGCTCGACTTCGTTTTCTTTAAGCGGAGCTTCATCAAGAACCATGAAGACTTCTTTCGTCTGCGTATTCTGAACGAATTTGACCATTGCAGTATTCTCCTTACATTGACTCTATTCTACCATAGCGGGGAAAGAGAGAGGCAAGAGATACACTCCTCTTTAACGGAAATATTCCCGGAAATCGATCTGATATTTTTTTTGGAAAGCTTTGATGATATCGAAAAGATTCCAGAGGACACCTAAACCGATGCAGGTGTAGAGGAACTTGACGAGAGCATACTTCCAAGCACCTTTCCAGGCTTTCGCAACATAGAATTTATCGATACCGAACCAACCTAAGAAAATCAGAACGACAATCAACCAACCATCGAGTTTCTTTTCCTCTACGCCATATACCGCTTTTGTATCAGCCATATGTATTTCTCCTATCAAAGTCTCTCTATTATATCGAAATAGAAAGGCTTTTGCACCCTGTGTTCTCACCTGGTGGATAGTTTTTCTGTAAAGTGTCTAAAATCCCATAGTTATCGCTATAACGGCACTAAAAAATACACAATCGGAGCGAGAGAACATAGCCAAGACGAAAGAGTTTCGATATAATGTTTTTGTTTCCTTATGGTCAAAGTATTCAATTTCGACGACAACCCGAATGAGTTCTCGGCGAACACTTATGTCATCGGAAAAATCGGTTACTCCTGCCTTGTGGTCGATATCGGATCGACCAAACGGGATGTGACGGATTATATCGATACCCACTACGAGAAAGTAGTCGGTGTACTTTTAACCCATGCGCATGCAGACCATGTCCGCGGGCTACCTTCTTTCTTACGTCACTTCAAATACGATATCCCTGTCTACCTTTCTCCGGAAGATAAGCCTCTTCTCACGGATCCCGCTTTGAATGTTCCGACGATGGAAGGAGACAAGAATCTTCTTCTCAATGTCGATACGACCGATATTGAAGATGGTGAAGAGCTCACTTTCAAGAACACCAAAGTCCTGGTGATTCATACCCCGTTCCATACACAGGGTTCGGTCTGCTATTTCTTTGAAGACGATAATGCTCTTTTCACCGGCGATACCCTGTTCAAAGGTAGTATCGGAAGAACCGACTTACCGACTTCAACACCGGAAACAATCTCTTCTTCCCTGAAGAAACTCTCCTCTTTATCCGATTATCTTGTCATTTATCCAGGACACGGTGGTATCTCCCGTATCGGTATTGAGAAAGAGACGAATCCTTATTTCAAAGCTGCTTTAGAAGATTGATGACAAGCATTAAAAAACTCCTCTGATTTGGTTTCAAAGGAGTTTTTTCTTGGCTTAAGATCACTTCTTAGCTGGACCGTCGATCAGTTCGGTCAGATATTTGACTTCGTCATCCTTCTTAAGACGAGGGAAGAGAGCCGTGATCGGATTGATTTTGATGTTGCTGAGTTTTCCGATTTCCTTAGTAGAATCCAAAGTTCTCAGTTCTTCCGGAACATTCTCCTGATCCAGAGCTTCTTTGCTCTTGCTCGGAATCATCGGCGAAAGGATGATCGAACCGATACGGATGATTTCACTAGCGGCATAGAGGCATTCGGCAAGAAGAACGGTGTTGCCGTTCTTGGCCTGGCTCCATGGAGCGATATCATCGAAGTATTTGTTTCCTAAGTTGACCAGTTCCATTGCTTTCGCTGCACCATCGGTGATCTTGAGATCTTCCATATAGGTGTTGTATTGAACAAGCTTATCGTGGATATCCTGATAGAGCTTCTTGGTGATTTCGGAAGTCGGTTCCTGATAAGCAGGGATGACACCATTGAAGTATTTATTGATCATCGAAAGCGTACGGTTGACAAGGTTACCGTAGTTATTGGCAAGATCCGCGTTGAGACGGTCGATGAACTGGGTCGGAGTGAAGTTACCATCGCTTCCGAATTCAATTTCACGGACCATATAGTAACGGAGCGAATCAACACCATAGCGCTCGATGAGCGGATACGGAGAAATAGCATTTCCTAAGGACTTGGAAAGTTTGACACCGGACTTCGTTAACAGAAGACCATGGACGATGACTTTATCCGGTTCTCTTAATCCTAAGGCATGGAGAAGAATCGGCCAGTAGATCGTATGGAAACGGGTGATATCACGACCGACCAGATGGACGATTTCACAATCGTCTCCCCAGAAGGTCTTGAAGAGTTTCTCATCGTTGGATTTATATCCTAAAGCCGAGATGTAGTTGAGAAGCGCGTCGATCCAGACATAGACGACGTGTTTCGGATCTTCGTTGATCGGAATACCCCAAGAGAAAGAGGTTCTGGTGATGCAGAGATCTTCAAGCCCAGGTTTGATGAAGGTGTTGATCATCTCGTTCATCTTATCCTTAGCGAAGAAGTCCGGGTGCTGTTCATAGAACGAAAGAAGCCACGGAACGAACTTTTTGACGTTGAGGAAGTAGGCTTTTTCGGAATCGAGATGGACCGGACGATGACAATCCGGGCAGAAGTGATTGCCGTGTTCATCGACGATGACCTGGCTATCGCTCCAGAAGGTTTCATCCGGAGTGCAGTACCAGCCTTTGTATTCGCCTAAGTAGATATCTCCTTTTTCAAGGAGCTCGGTGAATACTTTCTTCACACAGGCGACATGATAGTCGTCGGTAGTTCTTACATACCAATCGTAAGAGATGTTCAGAGCTTTCCAAACATCCTTGAAAGACTGAGCGATTTTATCGACATAGGCCTGCGGCTCTAATCCTGCGGCCTCGGCTTTTTCCTGAATCTTCTGACCGTGTTCATCGCTTCCAGTCATGAAGCGGACATTGTATCCCGCTAATCTCTTATAACGGGCGATGGTATCGGCGCAGACACAGCAATAAGTGTGGCCGATATGGATGTTTCCCGAAGCATAATAGATCGGGGTAGTGATATAGAAATTCTTCTTTTTTCCTGCCGTCATAGCTGATCTCCTTGTTTAGAACTTTCTTATTATATACCTATTTATTCGTGTGATTTTCTCCCTTCTGAGGAAAAGATTCTCTTTTCTTCGGCAGGGACGAGGAAAGCGCACTTAAAAAACAAAAAACTCTTCTCCCGGAAAGGGGGTTGAGACTATAATGTTGGCGTTATGTTTTTTTCTGAGCCAAGAGAGCTAAACTATCTCGTCTCAGGGGAACAAAGAGAAACCGTTGTGTCTCTCTTCTTCCTCACTATCCTTGCGAAGCAGGATAGAGATGGGCTCTTCACCCCTCTGAAAACAGGAAAAACAGCAATCCGTTCCCGTATGTTGTTGTTCTAAGTCTAACTAATTTCCCGTCTTTTTCGGTGTTTTCGGTTTTTTTGGAATACAGATATTTGGAGGAATCGATATTATGGAAAAGTACATTTTCGTCACAGGTGGTGTCATCTCCGGCTTGGGAAAAGGTATCACGGCTGCTTCTTTAGGCCGTCTTCTCAAAGCCAGGGGCTATCATGTCACCATGCAGAAGTTCGACCCTTATCTCAACGTGGATCCGGGGACGATGAGCCCGATTCAGCACGGTGAAGTTTTCGTCACCGATGATGGAACCGAAACCGACTTGGATTTAGGTCATTACGAACGTTTCATAGACGAAAATCTCAATAAGTATTCCAATGTCACAACCGGTAAGGTCTATGAGACCGTCCTTGCCAAGGAAAGACATGGTGATTACGGGGGAGGAACCGTTCAGGTCATTCCTCATGTCACTAACGAGATCAAGAGCCGTTTCCACCGCAATTTCAAGACCGATGAAACCGGCATCACGATCGTCGAAGTCGGCGGTACCGTCGGCGATATCGAATCGCAGCCTTTCTTAGAAGCAATCCGTCAGTTCCGTCATGAAGTCGGAGCGGAGAACTGCTGCGTCGTCATCGTTTCTCTGATTCCGTATCTCAAAGCCAGCGAAGAGCTTAAGACCAAACCGACCCAGATGGCGGTCAAGTCTTTACAGTCCTTAGGTATCCAGCCGGATATCATCGTCTGCCGTGCGGAAGTCGACAATATTCCGGAGAACATCATCGATAAAATCTCCCTCTTCTGCAACGTTCCGGCAAGCCATGTCATTCCGAATCTCGATTGCGATTCGGTCTATGAACTTCCTCTGATTCTCGAAAAAGAAAATATCGCTCAGGCAGTCTGCGAAACCCTTCATATTCCTTGCCCGGAACCGGATCTCACGGTCTGGACCAACCTTGTCAATACAATCCATACTTCCAAAGAAAAGATCAAGATTGCTCTTGTCGGTAAATATGTCGTTCTTCATGACGCCTATATCTCCGTCAACGAAGCTCTGAAAGCCGCGGGTTGGGCCTTCAATAAGAAAGTCGATATCGACTTCGTCAATTCCGAGCTTGTCAACGACGATACCGTCGATGATATGCTCAAGGATTGCGATGGCATTCTGGTCCCTGGCGGTTTCGGTAAACGTGGTATCGATGGTATGCTCTGCGCTATCAAGTACGCCCGTACCCACAAGGTTCCGTATCTCGGTCTCTGCTTAGGTATGCAGACGGCGATGATCGAGTTTGCCCGTGATGTTTTAGGATATGCGGATGCCGATTCGACCGAATTCAATCCGCAGACCCTTCATCCGGTCATCGACCTTATGCCGGAACAGAACGGCGTTGTCAATCTCGGTGGCACGATGCGTTTAGGTGCTTATCCGTGTGTTCTTGATCCGACTTCGAAAGCGTATCAGCTCTATGGTTCGAAGAATATCTCGGAACGTCATCGTCATCGTTATGAAGTCAATAACGATTACCGTGAACAGTTCGTTGCTAACGGCTTAGTTCCGGTCGGTTTCTCGCCGGATAACCGTATTGTCGAAATGGTCGAACTGAAGGATCATCCGTTCTTCCTTGCGACCCAGGCTCATCCGGAATTCAAGTCCCGTCCGGATCGTCCGCATCCGCTCTTCCGCGGCTTCGTCAAAGCAGCAATCGATCATAAGAAAGCCCGTAAAGCGGAAGAGAAGTAATCCGTTTTCTAAGATATTAAAAAGAGCCATTCTTCTTTGTTTTGAGGAATGGCTTTTCTAATGAATCCAGATTCTCTTTTTGGAGATTCCGAGTTTTTCTTCTATCTTATCGCGAAGGAAAAGAAGAAGGGCGTCGCTGAGAAGAGAAATCAGAAGAACTAAAAGAACAAGACTGACTAAATCCGCATATTCGACCTGACTGTAATAGAGATAAATCAGTTTACCGATACCTTGGAAAGAAGAAGAATAACCGAAGGTTTCCGCCATGATTTCGGCTTTGAAACCAAGGCCTAAGGCTTGAATCAAACCTAGAAGAATGTAATCCTGAGAAAGAGGGAAAACGACCTGGACCAAGTTCCGCCAACACCATTTTCCCTGCATCATCAGGTCGTCTTTATATTGTCTTGTAATTTCTCTTGAGCCTTCTAAGGAAGCCTGATAAATCAGAGGGAACAACAATAAAAAGACAACATAAAGATAGAAATGGGAAACATAGACAATCAGAAGGAAAAGAACAGCGATAGTCGGGATGGCTCTCAGTATCGTAATCAAAGGAGCAAGGACTTTCTCTACCGGCTCAAAATAACCGGCTAAGATACCTAAGACAACTCCGACAACCGTAGAAACAGCAAAAGAAATCAGTAACCTCAGCAACGAATAACCGAGACTTACCCAAGTGAGGCTTTTACCCATCAAGAGGAACATACCTTTCAGAGCTACAAAAAACTCGGGCAGATATTTTAGTCCTGTGCGGAAAGCGATGATCTCATAGATAGCAAGACAAAGGGCTATGCCAAGAAGAAAAAGAAGAAGCTTTTTGCCTTTCGCCTTCATATTCGATACCTTAAGCAGAATAGACCGCCTTGAAAACAAGATCCGGTACTAAGCCTTCTCCATAACCGACAATTTTATCGTCTTTATCAAGCTTGTTATTCGTATCATGACCTGTAGAAACAAGATAAAGATTACCAAAGGTAACCATACGGACAAGAAGGTAATTGCCGCCATTCTTCTTAGCTAATTTCAATCCGTTGACGGAATCAAAGACGATGAAATCTTTATTTCCGGCAGCAAAAGCAGCCTGAACGTCACTCGGCTGACCGGTGACGAAATTATTGCTGCTGGCATAGCGGGTAAAAGCAGCGCTGGGCGCTCCCTGAGGAGTGAGAAGTGAGAACAAAAGATCACTCATTTCGGTTGTTTCCGAAGGAATCTTAGAAGAATAATAGGAAGCCAAATCCGTGTCAGTGATATGGATACCGAGAGGATCTTTGAACTTTGCAAAACCGGTGCTATCGGGATTCTTGTTTTTCTCTAAGAAAGCAAGACCATTGGTCTTCTGGACATTCTTTAAAACATTGGCATTGAAACCGAACTTAGAAGCCTGAACGGTAACATCGCTGCTATAGGTAGTAAGGTTTGTAACTGCCTTTGTAGCACCGTTTACCAAATCTGTCATATCGGTATCGAAAGAGGCAAGGAAGGATTCGACAGAGGCTTTCTTGGTGGCATCTTCGTCTAGGCTTTTCTTGATGAAGAGACCAGCTTGCGGAAAACCGTCCGTACTGAATTTCTTACCGAATTCTTTAGCAACATCTGCATAGACGGATAAGGATTTGTTTTTCTGCTGAGATGCGAAAAGAACAGGCTGCGAAGTGACGACATAATCGACATCTTCTCCGGCTAATTTTCCACTCTGAAGAACTGGAGCTGTCTCTGCTACCGACTTCACATAGGAAGTGATGCTGATTTTTTCTTCTACCGGAGCAGAGCTTGTACTATTTGAAGAAGTGCTGCTATCGACACTTGGTGAAGAAGGTTTTTCCGTGTTGCAGGAAACAAGGAGAAGAGGAAGCAAAGCGATTATGAAAGAATGTTTTCTCATAGGGATGATTTATTTTGCTGTGACTTTCGGAGTCGAGCCGATTTCAGCGATATCATACGGAGCTTTGACCGCATCGAGAGATTCCTTGATGTTGATATTAGCTCTCTTCTTTGAATAGGCATTCTGAACAACGGTATCCTGTAAACGGTGCGTTAACGAAGCCGGACCTCCGATACAGCCGTTGACACAGGCCATACCTTCGATGAAATTGCCATCAAGACGGTTGTTCTTTAAGGAAGTTAAAGCCGTCTTGCACTGTGCAAGACCGGAGCATTTGACCGGTTTGACTTCGAAGGTGCTGTTCTGCTCCTTCAAAGCTTCGGCGACCGCTTCGCTTAAACCGCCGGAACGGGCAAAGACTCTTCCGAAATAGGAAGCTTCATCCAAAGAAGTCTCTTCGAGTTCAGAAAGCTCGATATTCTTCGCTCCGAACAGAGCCTGGAGTTCCTCAAAGGTGATGACGCAATCGACAAACGGTGCGCTCTCTTTGTTGAACATTTCCATCTTCTTGGCGATGCAGGGTCCGACAAAGACGGTCTTTGCCTGAGGATCTTTGAGCTTGATGAATTTGCACATCGCTGCCATCGGAGAAAGGTTATTGGAAATCTTATCGGCAATCTCCGGGAAAGCAGTCTTGATATAGCGGACGAAAGCGGGGCAACAAGAGGAAGTGCAGGTACCTTCTTCGCTGAGATCCTTGGCTTCGTTATAAGCAACCATATCGGCACCTAAAGCGGCTTCGAAAAGATAATCGAAACCGATTTTCTTCATGCCAGTGAAGACCTGACCAAGTTTCGCATAGTTGAACTGGGTACCGATCGAAGGAGCTATGATGAGATAACGATGCCCTTCGTTCTTCGGATCCTTGAGGATATCGATGCAACGGAGGATATAGGATTTATCCATGATGGCGCCGAATGGGCAGGCATAAGAACAAGCTCCGCAACGGGTGCATTTCTCTTCTTCGATAACGGCGATTCCATCTTCTCCTGCATGGATAGCGTTGATGGCGCAGGCAGCTTCACAAGGACGGCGGAAGTTCGAAATAGCGCCGTATGGGCAGGCTCTTGCACACATACCGCAGTTGATACATTTGCTCTTATCGATGTGAGCTCTGCGGGTGTTCGGATCGATAGTGATAGCATCCTTCGGGCAGACCTCACGGCAATGATGGGCTAAGCAGCCACGGCAGATATCGGTGACCTGCATACCGCCGAAAGGACACTGATCACAGGCAGCGTGAATGACTTCAACGATATTCTTGTTGTACTGGTCACCACCGATCGCTAAGCGGACTCTTTCTTCGACGATGGCTCTTTCCTTATAAATACAGCAACGCATGGTCGCTTTCGGACCGGGAACGACGATGGTCGGAATACGGGTGATGTTGCTCAACAATGTTCCATCCCAATAGAATCTGGCAACGTTCGAAAGGACTTCGTATTTGAGTTGCTTGATGACGGTTTCGAATTGCTTGTCTTTCATATTTTTCTCCTATCCTTTAGAAAAAATAGCTTCGGCTTCCAATTTCACAAAATATCTTAATACGGAACAGCTCTTTAGGACATTAACGAAATTGGCTTTATGTACTAAAATTGACAGAAAAGAAAGAGAATATGAGTAGCTTTATTTATTAACTATGTAAAGTTGGTAATTTTGCAAATTTATTTATTTTATGAAAAACGGCCTCCTTCTCCTTTACAGAAAGAAAAAGGAAGACCGTAAAGGGTTTAGCTTACTTCTGATAGGCGGGATAGTCTTGAATATGCAGACGATCTTCGGCATTCTTGACTCTCTCTTCACTCGGAGGTTCGACTCCTTCCAAACGATAAGGAATCCCTAAGTTCTGATACTTGATGATTCCTAAGGTGTGATAAGGAAGGACTTCGACTCTCTGAATGTTGTGGAACTGTTTGAGGAAGGCGTTGGTGCGATCCAACAAAGAATCGTCATCGGTAAGGCCAGGAACAAGGACGTGTCTGACCCAAATCGGATAATGCTTCTTATCGAGATAAGCAAAGAGAGCTAAAACGTTAGCGTTATCTTTTCCGGTGATCTTCTTATGTAGTTCTGGATCAACGGTTTTGATATCGAGCAAGAAAAGATCTGAGACCTTTAATAGTTCATCGAACTTCTTCAGGTATTCCGGATCGGTAGAAAAAGTAGCGCCGGAGGTATCGATAGCGATAGTGATGTTATGTCTCTTAGCGACTTTGCAGAACTCAATCAGGAAATCAAGCTGGAAGAGAGGCTCTCCCCCACTGATGGTGATACCACCGTTATTTCCCCAATAAGGAGAATAGCGAGCGAGTTTCTGATACGCCTCTTCCGGGGTGATCGGATGGTTTTTCTCTAAGTTCCAAGTGTCGGGATTGTGGCAATAGAGGCAGCGGAACGGGCATCCCGAAAGGAAGAGGATGGACCGGACACCCGGCCCATCCACTAAACCGAAAGACTCAATCGAATGATAGTAACCGATGGTTGCCATATTACATCTTCGCGTGGAAGGTGCGGGAGATGACATCCATCTGCTGCTCTTTGGTCAAATCAATGAACTTGACCGCATAGCCGGAAACACGGATGGTGAAGTTCTGATATTCTTCCTTCTCCGGATGTTCCATAGCATCGAGAAGTTTCTCTTTGCCGAAGACATTGACGTTGAGATGGTGTGCACCCTGGTTGAAGTAACCATCTAAGACCTGAGTGAGGTTCTTGACTCTCTCTTCTTCGCTGTGACCTAAGGCATCCGGGTTCATGGTCTGGGTATTGGAGATACCATCGAGAGCATATTCATACGGAAGCTTAGCAACGGAGTTGAGGGAAGCGAGTAAGCCGTTCTTTTCCGCACCATAGGACGGGTTAGCACCCGGAGAGAGCGGAGCACCGGCCGGACGGCCATCCGGTAAGGTACCGGTCGCTTTTCCGTAGACGACGTTGGAAGTGATGGTGAGGATGGAAGTGGTCGGCTCGGAATTGCGATAGGTGTGATGCTTCTTGACCTTGGTGATGAAGGTCTTTAAGAGTTTGACAGCGATCTCATCGGCTCTGTCATCATCGTTACCATAACGAGGGAAGTCGCCTTCGATCTTGAAGTCGACAGCAACACCCTGTTCATCGCGAACCGGAGTGACCTTAGCATACTTGATAGCGGAGAGCGAATCGACAACGTGGGAGAAGCCGGCGATACCGGTAGCGAAAGTTCTTCTCACATCGGTATCGATGAGAGCCATTTCGGCAGCTTCGTAATAATACTTATCGTGCATGAACTGGATGAGGTTAAGGACGTTGACATAGATGCCAGCGAGCCAATCCATCATTCTGTCATAGCTAGCGACAACCTTATCGTAATCCAAGACTTCATCGGTGATAGGACGATAGGCAGGACCGACCTGCTGATGGGTCTTTTCATCGACACCGCCGTTGATAGCGTAGAGTAAGCACTTGGCAAGGTTGGCTCTGGCGCCGAAGAACTGCATTTCCTTACCGGTCTGAGTCGCGGAGACGCAGCAGCAGATCGAGTAATCATCGGTCCAGATCGGACGCATGACATCATCGTTCTCATACTGGACAGAAGAGGTGTCGACAGAGATCTTAGCGGCATAGTCCTTGAATCCCTTCGGAAGACGGGAAGACCATAAGACGGTGAGGTTCGGTTCCGGAGCAGGACCCATATTCTCAAGGGTATGTAAGAAACGGAAGTCGTTCTTGGTGACCATGGATCTACCATCATCACCCATACCGGCAACTTCGAGAGTCGCCCAGACCGGATCACCGGAGAAGAGCTGTTCATAAGAAGGAATACGGGCGAATTTGACCATACGGAGCTTCATGACGAAATGGTCGATGAGTTCCTGAGCCTGCTGCTCGGTGAGTACACCCTTCTTAAGATCTCTTTCAATGTAGATATCTAAGAAAGTGGAGACACGGCCGACCGACATAGCGGCGCCGTTCTGCGTCTTGATGGCAGCGAGGTAGCCGAAGTATAACCACTGGACGGCTTCCTTCGCGTTCTTCGCCGGAGCGGAGATATCGAAACCATAGGAAGCGGCCATGACTTTCATTTGCTTGAGAGCGCGGATCTGTTCGGAAATCTCTTCTCTTAAGCGGATGACATCATCGGTCATCGTGCCATCGCCACAGTTAGCTAAATCTTCTTTCTTTCCTTCGATAAGACGGTCAATACCGTATAAAGCAACTCTGCGGTAATCGCCGACAATTCTTCCTCTGCCATAGGTATCCGGAAGACCGGTGAGGATCTTGTTATGACGGCAAGCCATCATCTCCGGAGTATAGGCGTCGAAGACACCATCATTGTGGGTCTTGTGATAGGTGGAGAAGACCTTGTCGAGCTCCGGATCAAGTTTATAACCGTGAGTCTCTAAGGCTTCCTTCGCCATTCTCGCACCGCCATAAGGCATATAAGCTCTCTTGAGCGGCTTATCGGTCTGAAGACCGACAATCTGCTCTAAGTTCTTGGTGCTTTCATCGATATAGCCAGGCTTATGAGAAGTGATAGAAGAAACGATAGAGGTATCCATATCAAGAACACCGCCCTTCTTTCTCTCTTCTTTCTGTAAAGCCTGAAGCTTACCCCATAAAATGTTCGTCGCTTCGGTCGGACCGGCTAAGAAGGAAGAATCGCCATCATAGGGAGTGTAGTTTCTCTGGATGAAATCGCGGACGTTGATGTCCTCGTTCCAGTGTCCCTTGACGAATCCTTCCCAAGCTTCGTTGTTGGTTTCTGCCATATTTTTTGCCCTTTCTTTTTGCGCGCAAATCATAACATAAAGAGAAAATTTTGAAAAGAAATATACTTTTTTTAAAAGATTTCAGATCTACAAAAAACTGTTTTAATAAACGAAAGAACAATAAAAAATTGAGTTGGAAGCACAAACACATTTACAAATGTAAAATAGAATGTTTTTCTAAAATGTCAATTAGATAAATGTTAAATAAAAACAAAAGTAGAATTTTTGTAATCGCTTTCTTCTTAACAAAAACGTTTTTCAACACTTCTGAAGAGAATATTTTTCCTGTTTTTCTGAAATATTCTTCTGCAGGTTGTCTATCCGCCTTATAATGTTGCCATTATTTTTTCGCTTCAGCATCTCTTACCCTGTTCTGCTTTGGTATAGGAAAGGAAAAGGAAAATGGAAAAAGAGGAACTTCGGAAGCTGATTCGGGTAGCTCATGGCGATCAGAAGGCGGATACGGTTCTCAAGAATGTCAATGTCGTCAATGTTTTCACCGACGAAATCTATAAAGCCGACATTGCTTTTTCCGATACCTGGATTGCCGGTATCGGTTCTTACGAAGGAGAGAAGGTTATCGATGGAACGGGAAAGTATGCTCTTCCCGGATTTATCGATAGTCATATCCACATCGAATCTTCTTATCTTTCTCCGGAAGAATTAGGAAGACTGTTAGTTCCTCATGGTGCTTCGACCATTCTTGCCGATCCTCATGAGATCGTCAACGTCTGCGGTATCAAGGGTCTGAACTATATGATGCGAGCGGCGAAGAACACCAAGCTCGATATCAAGTTCATGCTTCCTTCCTGTGTTCCGGCTACTCCTTTTGAACATTCCGGAGCAGTCATCGATGTTTCTAAGATGGAAGAACCGATTCAGAGAGAGAACGTCTTAGGATTAGCCGAGTTTATGAATTATCCTGGCATCATTTCGGCTAGTGATGATTCGTTAGATAAATTGATGGTGGCGAAGAAAGCCGGAAAACTTGTTGATGGACATGCACCAGCTTTATCCGGAAAAGACCTCGAATCTTATTGTGCAGCGAGAATCAATGGCGATCATGAATCAACAACTCTCAAAGAGATGCAGGAAAAATTGCGTCTTGGCCTTTATGCCTTAGTCCGTGAAGGTTCGGCTTGCCATGATTTAAGGACCTTAGCCAAGGGTATCAATGCTACCAATGAGAGAAGATGTCTACTTTGCTCCGATGACCGTCAACCGAAGACGATTCTCGAATTAGGTCATATCGATTATCTGCTTAAGATGTTAGTCGAAGAAGGAGTCCCGGCTATCTATGCTATCCGTATGGCTACTCTCAATGCCGCGGAAGCTTTCCATCTCACCGACCGCGGTGCTTTAGCTCCTGGGTATCGTGCCGATGTTGTCTTAGTCGATGATCTTGTCTCTTTCAAAGTCCGTCAGGTTTATCTTCAGGGAGAACTGGTGGCGGAAGAAGGTAAGTATCTTCCATCCTTTAAGAAAGAACCGATCGATGATGTTCTGGATTCGATTCATCTCAAAGATTTCTCCAAAGAGAAATTCAAGATGCATCTCACTTCCAATCACGTCAATGTCATCACCATTCAGCCAGGTGGTGTTGTCACTAAGAAAGAGGATGCGTATATCCGGATCAAGGATGGAGAATTCGTCTTCTATCCGAATGTTGATCTTGTCAAAATGGCGGTTGTTGAACGTCACCAGATGACTGGCAATGTCGCTAATGCCATTCTCAAAGGTTATGGTATCAAACGCGGAGCTATCGCTTTATCGATCGCCCACGATTCGCATAACATCATTGTGGTCGGTGTTTCCGATGACGAGATGGAAGCAGCCGTCAAAGCTCTTGAGAAACAGAACGGCGGTATGGTCTTAGTTCTTGATGGAAAAGTCATCGGTTCTTTACCGCTACCGATTGCCGGATTGATGTCGGATCAGAGCGGAGAATGGGTTGCGGAACGGCTATCGAAACTTCATGACTTAGCTTGGAATAAGCTCGGTATCTCCCGTAAGGTAGAACCGATTATGACTCTTTGCTTTATGTCTTTAGCGGTTATTCCGGAGATCAAACTCACCGATGAAGGTCTCTTCGATGTCACGAAGTTCTCCTTTATTCCGTTAGAGATCAAAGACGAACAGAAGTAGATTTAGAAGAGAGGGTTCTGCGGAATCCTCTTTTCTCTTTGTGAAGTTTTTACACTTCGAAAACGAATACGAAGCATTTACGTTACTAAACGAAAATTTGTCAAGAAATTGTGCTTTCTGAATAAAAAGCATTGATTTTCCCTATTCTGCGAGGCTTTTTAACAATCTTAGATAAACAAGCCTTAAGCTGTAATCGCTTTCAGTGTAAAACTGCTTGGGAATCGCTTTTGAAAAGGAGCTATTTGTGTATAATACGGGCGTCGATGAAGTTTTTGTTCGTATAATTACCCTAATTGGTGGGAAGTCTCTACGCCGCGGACCGCAAATCCGGCACTACGAATAAAAAATCACTTCACCTTATCAACCTTTTCCATTTTTTATTTAAAAGAGATTTTTGCTTTTTTGGGGTAATCAAGACCAAAAAAGGAGAAATCACATGAAAAAGGGTCTTACGAGTCTTGTCGCTCTGTCTCTGTCTGTCGTCGCTTTAGCTGGTTGCAATAACAACTCTTCTAAGATGAAGGTCGGTCTTATCTGCGTGGAAGGTGAAAACTCCACTTACGATAAGAACTTTATTGATGGCTTCAAAGCGGCTGCGGATAAGGCTGGTGTTGAAGCGGTCATCAAGACGGATATTCCGGAAGGCGACAAAGCTTACCAGGCGGCTGCTGATCTTGCCGATAACGGCTGCAAGTTCGTCTTCGCTGACTCTTTCGGTCATGAAACTTATGTTCTTAAGGCCGCTAAGGAATTCACGAATGTTCAGTTCTCTCATGCGACTGGCACTCATGCTCACACCGAGAAGTTAGCTAACTTCCACAACGCTTTCGCTTCCATTTACGAAGGCCGTTATTTAGCTGGTGTCGCTGCTGGTCTCAAGCTCAAGGCTATGACCGAAGCGAATGCCAACACTTCTCATAACATCGGTTATGTCGGTGCTTTCACCTATGCCGAAGTTATCTCCGGTTATACGGCTTATTATCTTGGTGTTAAGTCGGTTGTCAACGATGTCACCATGGATGTTAAGTTCACTGGTTCTTGGTATAACGAGACTGAGGAAAAGAACGTTGCTAATGAGCTCATCTCCACTCATAAGTGCTCTATCATTTCTCAGCACGCTGACTCCTGGGGAGCTCCGTCTGCCTGCGAAACTGCCGGTGTTCCGAATGTCACCTATAATGGAAGCACGGAATCTAAGTGCCCGAACACTTACCTCATCTCTTCCAGAATCAACTGGGAACCTTATTTCGAATATGCTTTCGATGCAGTTAAGAACGGCACAAAGATCGATGATGATTGGTCTGGCGATTTAGGTTCTACCTTATACAATGGTTCTGTCGAACTTACCACTCCTGGTAAGCACGCTGCTGTTTCTGGCACCGAAACCAAGCTTAATGAAGTCGCTGCCAAGTTAAGAGATCATTCTTTACGTGTCTTCGATACTTCCAAGTTCACGGTCACTAAGACCGATAAGAAGAACGTCAACGCCACTGTGGATGCTGATGGTCATCTCACCAAGTATATGGCGGATGTTGATTCCGATGCCAATTATGCTGGCGATCACGATGCCATTAAGACCGAAGGCGGTATCACCTTCTTTGATGAATCCTCTTTACGTTCCGCTCCGTATTTCGATGTCCAGATCGATGGCATCACTCTTCTCAACGCTAAGTATGGTGACTAATAATTGTGGGCAAGTTGATGGCATCAATCTTCTCAACGCTAAGTAATTCTATTGTTTAATTATTTGGGGCAAGCCCGGGTTTAACCCGGGCTACCCTTATTTTCGGTTAAGGAGTAATTTCATGGCACATGAGACAGCTGTCCGCTTAGAGCACATCTCGAAATCCTTCGGCACCGTCAAAGC
>ONBI01000017.1 GCA_900316035.1 uncultured Eubacteriales bacterium | reverse complement strand
TCTCTGTGAGCGGATATGTCATCCTCTTCGTCCTCCTTGTGATGATGAGGATACCATTGAAAAAAGGGGCCCGAAGACCCCCAATTTCCGCTTACGTTTTTCCCAGGGAGTTTCTCCTTCCTCTTCTCCTTAGGTGGTCGAACGTCAAGGATAGGCTTGAAGTATTTCTCCTCTGCTTCTTCTCTGGCTTTGACGGCGTCTTCGAATGTCTTGAAATACCCAAGCCATTGTTTCTCCCCGCTGATCTGAATCTGTGCTTCCCAAACCTTTCGCTTGGGTCGGTAATAGACCCCTTTGTGAAGGCAGTTTCCTCTCTTCTGTCGCTTTGGACTGATAGAGGAAATCCGCATCCCCTTGTAATAGTCATAGCCATGATGAGAGTGCTGTCTGTCATCGTTTCTTTCTTCCGGCATATAGAAAAGCCTCCTTGTTCAGTAGCAAGAAGGCCGATGTTTCGATGGTGCCCGAAGCGGGACTTGAACCCGCACGTACTTACGTACAATAGATTTTGAGTGTCTTTTGAATCCCGTCATTTCATCACAACAGGGTATCACCTGACGGAATGGAACCGAAGGGACACTCGATGGCATCGGACTTTTTGGGCTTCAATCCTTTTCAGTCGCCGAACCGAGCGGAACCGTTTTGCACGGAGCTTTTTGAAAATTTGAGTGGAAAACCTGAGTGGAAAGATTTTCCACTACTGAAATCGTGCATTTCGGTGCGTTCGGTAGCGGACCAAGAAGGAGTTTCGGAAGGCTCCTCCTGCAGGCATTTGACCTGACCAAACAGCCTACATCAATCAATTCATCTGCGAGTAGGAATTCATCCCTAGGAGGATCAATAGCCACGTGAACTATTTTTCAGAAGCTTTCTGATTATTCTTCCGCCTGAAGTCCGCATATCTAGTCTGGCGCGATAAGGAACATGCCCGAGTTCAAGTTTCATACTTTCCTCTTTTGTGTTGATTCCGGTATTTCCCGAAGTATTCCTTCTCAGCTTCTTTTCTAGCACGGATGGCTTCGGACTTTCTGTCGAACCTTCCTATCAGATGACTTTTCCTTGCCGGCATGATCTGGGCGACCCATTTGCCTCGTTCCTTGTCCCAATGGACTCCAGTATAGCCGGAAGTGTTGTTTCGGTTTCTTTTCCTTGATGCCTTCACGGCGGATAGGGAAGTGCCGTCGACGTAATCGTTCTTGAGGTTGGAAACCTTGCTCTGGTTCTCTTTGTTCTTGCATCCGCAGGAAACCATCTGCCCCGTCGTCAGATTCGGGGTTGAGACCACGCAATCATTCCCACAGTCACAATGGCAGTTCCAGTAGGTTTTGCCATTCTTTCTCTCCTTGAAAGAAAGGATGGTGAGCCTTCCGAACCTTTGTCCTGTCAGGTCTTTGATCTTATGCCTTTGGCATCCGCAGGATGTCGTATGACCGGAATGGAGCTTGTTGATATCGACTTCTTTCAGGTTACCGCAATCACATCGGCATAGGAAAATTCTAGTCTGATGGACTCTCTTTCCGGTGTCCTTCAGGACAGTCAGATGGCCGTATCTTTTCCCGATTTCGTCCCTCGCCATCAGTCGGCTCTTTCGAGGATAGCGACGCAGGCATCTACCTCGTGGCTGTAGACGACCGAGACCTATCTCCATCCGGCCTGGCCGTAGGAGCTGAGCTCATACTGGAGATCGTCTCTGTCCTTTTCCTGGATTGCTTTGTAATCGTAAGTCATGTATAAACACCTCCCGTAAAACCTGATTCCGAACGTGTGTTCCTATCCACCAATTTCTCTAGGCCAAAACGAGTAAATATCGGCAAAAAGGCACGCTTTTACAGCGTGCCTTGATGCTCATTTCATTTCCTTTTCCTCGGGGCTTTGGATTTAGTCGCTTAGGGAGTCTATGGAGACCTTGTTCTGCGAATTGCCGAAGTGGGCGTAGATACCTTCGGTGGTCGTGATGGTAGAGTGTCTCAGTTACTTCCGGATGTCCTCCATGCGGATTTCTATGTGGCGGAGCATCGTGGCGCAGGAGTGGCGTAGGTCGCGGAACCTAATCACCCGGAACCCGTTTTTCTTCCGGAATCTCTGGGAGGCCGGACAAACGATTTTGGCCTCCTTGCTTTCCAATCTTGAAAGAAAATGAGCTGCATAAAAATAACTTCGGTGATTGGAGTGGGTAGCAACAGACTCTTCCTGAATTACATTTTGAGCTCTTGTAAAAATTGGACGATTATCGTAAAATTTGGATGATACACTGCTATTTACAGTACAAAGTCCAAAAAAATGAGGTGACGCTATGAATATTGATGATATCAGAAAGATAGCTCTTCAATACCTGGAAGGCGGAAAAATCGAATCAGACTGTCTTGAATATAAGAAATCCCATTTGCAGAGAGATAGTATTTTAAAAACGATGTGTGCCTTTTCCAACAATCTGATGAACCGCGACTTGTGCATGATCTTAATCGGCGTAGAAGAACATAAAGAACCGGATTTGAAAGGAACTCCCGTTCGACCGATTTGCGGTTATGATGAAAGCCAAATAGAGACGATTGAAAATTCCCTGAAGTCTCTCCTCGGATTTATTAAGCCGAAAATCAGCTATAGTTTGACACATGCCGAGATTGACGGTCGTTCTTTTGTCATTTTTGCCTTTCTAAACAACAATAATGGTCCATTTGAGGTGCTCGAGAAAGCTGAAAACGATAAAAGTGTCAATCTCAGGCGTGGACGATATGTCCGAATTGAGAGGGATTCCCGATTGGCTACCATCCGGGAAGAGTTTGAACTGTTAAAGAAATTCTCGAATTATCATTTCACGGAAGAGTATTCGAATGTCGGAACTCTTGATGATCTGGATGTCGATTATCTGCATGAATTTCTAAGATCTACCTCAACAAGAAACAACACTTCTTCCTTATCCAAAAAGGAAATCAGTCAGCATATGGGCCTTTTGGATGAGAATACCGGAATGGTCAAAAATTATGCCTTACTTATGTTTTCTCATAATCCGGAAAAGTTTATCCCTTATGCCTATATCGAATTGATTCATAAAAGTTCTTCTGGGGAATCCGTCATGTCTTCAAAGGAATATAGAGGACCTATCTGGAAGCAGCTAAGAAACTGCATGGATGATATCAACAATAATTATCTTCGATCTTTGACTCTACGAGTAAAGGATGATTTAAAAAGCGAAACTATCTATAACTATCCGTATTCGACAATCGAAGAACTTCTGACCAATGCCGTCGTGCATAAGAACTATGAAAATCCAAGAACAGTTCAGATCTATATTTATGAAGATAGAATCGTCATCACCAATTACAATAAGCCCACGCCTCCGATAACCATAGAAGATCTGAACGCCAAGGATTCTTTTCCTAATCGGGTGTATGAGAATCCATCCATTCGGGAAATGTTCAAATCCCTCAATCTGATTGAATCCTTCGGCTCGGGTGTCGGAAAGGCCAAAAGGGCAATGGCCGAAAACGGAAGCGAGATGATCCATTATGAAGAATACGATGAGAGAATCGACATTACCTCCGTCACCATTCCCATCAACCGCAGATATGTTCAATATTCCTCCGAATCGAAAAAATATGGACTCAATATCAGAAATTTGGACTATGAAGGGCAAAATTTGGACGATTCATTTAATGATTTGGACGATGAAAACCAGGAAAAAATCAAAGTAAACAGAATCGACACCATTGGCATCATCAACCATTCTGACTATTCCAACACGATTAAGAAGATGCTTTTTCGCATCTATGATTCCTTTTTCAGTGAGACGTTCGGCAGATCCGATATCGCGGAAAAGCTTGATGTCTCAAAATCTTCCTCTAGCAACTATATCAGCTATCTTATGATCCTGAATCTCATTGTTCCCGTCAAAGGAAAAGGAAAATACAGATTCCGATAAAAGGAATCCTGTCTTGTGTTGATATTCAAAAGCCAAATAAGCAATCCTCATATCAATGCTATGCAAACGGCGTGGAGTGTACGAAATAAACAGAAGAAACAATTTCATATATTCATTCAAAAAAAAAGAACAATAAATCAGAGGGGAATAAAAAGGCGAAGGCAGATCGCTGACGTTACGGATAGTCCTTTCGTATTTGAATCAGTCAGAATCAAAAATCTCCCAGCTATAGCCGGGAGATAGATATCGATATGGTGCCTCTGGCCGGAATCGAACCGGCACGAACTTGCGTTCAGTAGATTTTGAGTCTGCCGCGTATACCTGATTTCGCCACAGAGGCAAAGAAGTCATTCACCCATAGAACAAAGAAAAGGTTCTTTCTATGCGTGCAAAAACTATACCATTTTTCCCTCCTGTCTTCAAGACAAGGAGTATTATTCTCTTTTCCCATTCGATTAAATCATATCGCAACATTTTCTTTAGCTCCCTTTTTATAATGGGAATGCTTTGAAAGGAGAATACTAGTTATGAATGTTAAAGAAAGTATGATCGATGCGATCGGCAATACCCCTCTCATCAAACTCAACCGTCTGATGAAGGAATATGGTGTCGAAGGAAACGTCTACGCGAAACTCGAGCGTTCCAATCCTACCGGTTCTATCAAGGATAGAGCGGCGAAGGAAATGCTTCTGGATGCGATGGAAAGAGGGGAAGTCGATAAGGATACCGTCATCGTCGAACCGACTTCCGGTAACACCGGTATCGGTTTAGCTGCCTGCTGCGCTTCGTTAGGTTTACGTTGCGTCATCTTCATGCCTTCCAATGCCTCTCAGGAGAGAGTCAAGATCATGAAGGCTTTAGGTGCGGAGATCATCGTCACCGATGTCACCAAGGGTGGTATGAAGTTTGCTATCCAGGAAGCGAAAGCCTATGTGGCAAAACTTCCGAAGGCTTTTATGCCGATGCAGTTCTCTAATCCCGATAATGCTTTAGCCCACTATAAGACGACCGGACCGGAGATCTATAAGGATCTTGATGGTAAGGTCGATGTTTTCTGCGCCGGTTTCGGTTCCGCCGGTACCATCACCGGTGTCGGACGTTATCTCAAGGAACAGAACAAGGATATTCTCATTGTCGGTGTCGAGCCGAAAGGTTCTCCGGTGATCACCGAAGGTCATGGCGGAAGCCATAAGATTCAGGGTATCGGAGCCGGTTTCCGTCCGGATGTTTTAAAGAGCGAGTATGTCGATCGCTTTGTCACGGTTTCGGATGAAGATTCCTATCGTCTCACCCGTGAACTTGCCCGTTTCGAAGGCCTGTTTGTCGGTATTTCTTCCGGATGCAACGTCTTTGAAGCTCTTCAGCTTGCAAAGGAATTCCCTCATAAGAACATCGTCACGGTTCTTCCGGATAACGGCGAACGTTATCTTTCGGTCGATGGGCTTTTCTAAAGACTATGTCGACACGCGAGGAGATCAAAAAGGAGCTTCAGAGCAGTTACGAGCCCGGTAGAAGCTGCCTCAGGATCGATGAGAAGACACTGAAAGATTTTCTGAAGAAGACGAGACAGCTTCTTCTCCTGGATTTTGATACCCCGCATTATAACGATAAGACGCTGGATGCCCTGCTGGACAACATCGAAGAAGATTATCTCCGTCTCCTCTGTTCCTGCAAAGAAGAAAAGAAGGTCGATAGCGAAGCGTTTCTCTCTTCCTTACCGGGAATCCGTAAGTCCTTACTTACGAGCTTACAGGCGATTCTGGACGGCGATCCGGCGGCGGAGAACTTAGCCGAGATCGTCTATACCTATCCTGGCTTTGAAGCGATTATGGCTTACCGTATCGGACATGAACTCTACCAGGAAGGATATCGGCTTCTGGCTAGAAGAATCACCGAAAGCGCCCATTCCCATACCGGTATCGATATCAACCCAGGAGCGAAGATCGGCGACTACTTCTTCATCGACCATGGTACCGGTATCGTCATCGGCGAAACCACCATCATCGGAGAACATGTAAAACTCTACCAAGGTGTCACCTTGGGAGCCAAATCCTTAGGAAAAGGAAGAGGTCTTATCGGGACCAAACGCCATCCTACGGTAGAAGATAGAGTCACGATTTACTCTAACGCTTCTATCCTCGGTGGGAACACCGTGATAGGACACGATTCCACGATCGGTTCCTCGGTCTATCTCACCGACAGCGTCGAACCTTATTCGTTAGTCATCCTCGGCGATAGCGGCATCACCATCACCAAGAAAAGAAGTCAGAACTGAAGAAAAAAGGAAGAACCAACTTATTCTTATAAGGATAGGAAGGGACTTCCTTCTTTTTTGTTTGGATCCTAAAGAAAACACGAAAAAACCTGAGGTTTCACCCCCCAGGTTCTGTTTTCGATGGTTGAAGCGATGGGATTTGAACCCATGACCTCTTGGTCCCGAACCAAGCGTGCTACCAAGCTGCACCACGCCTCAATGAAGAGCTTCATCATTCTAGCATCCGAGGTTAGGGAATGCAAGGCTTTTCGCTAAGAAAAATAGCGCCTACCGAAGTAGGCGCTAGAGGGTTACTGCTTCTTTCTCTGATTCGGATCGATCGGCTTGATTTCCGGACGTTTATTCGGTTTCTTGGCGATTGGAGCAATCGGATGGAAGAATTCTTTCGGCTGCGGAATCTCGTCTTTCTTCGTTTCGGGTTCGCTAGGCTTTGTAGGAGTAGTAGAAGCAGAGACCGGTTTGATCGGCTTGATCGGCTTAAGAGGTTTCTTCTCTTCGCTCGTCGGCTTCTCTTGCGCCGCTTTCTTCGCTTCTTCGGCAGCTAACTGCCTTTCCTTGACCATATCACGGATTGAAGTAGCTTTGGTAGAAGTAACCGGCTTAGGAACACTCGGCTTTGCCCCATTGAGGTCTTCGACCTGAGTGATATTGGAGTAGCCGTTCTTGCGGATATCCTCTTCTCTTCTCTTCGCCTTCCAAGTAGGTTCGTTGGATTCGTTCGCAAAGGTAGGACGGACCTTCGGCTGAACCTTCATGGCACCGAGAGCGAAGGCCTGCTCCGGAGTAAGATCTCCCTGATAGGTGCGGACCTGATAGTTCTTGAGTTCGAAGGCGACATGTCTAGCCTTGACGGCTTCGATCTTTTCGTGCTTCGACTTCGCGGTCGAATGGAGAGGACCGCTGACCGGCGCTAACTTCTTCTCTTCTTGAACAACCGGTTTCGGTTCTTCTTCCTTATGAGCCATCGGAGCGACGACACCGATAGGACCATGAGGCTTATTGGCATGAACGCCTAAGTTGACCGGTTTAAGAACCATCTGCTTGACGTTCGGCGTAGCCATCGGCTTATTGGCTTCGACCGGCTTTGGAGCTTCGACCGGTTTCTCTTCCGGAACATAAGGAGGTAAGACCCAAGTATTCTCCGGACGTGCTTCCGTCTTGATCTCTTCGTGTTCATTGTTGTTCTGAACACTCTTGAGTTCGCTTCTATCTTCCCCGGTAGCCTGATAGGAATAAGGATTTGCCTGTTCCTTTCTACCAACCTCGGCTTTGATATCGTTCGGATTAAGAGGTTTCTCTTCTTCCACCGGCTTTTCTTCAACAGGAGCTTCGACCGGTTTTTCTTCTTCCTTCGGGGTTTCGGCAGGCTTAACTTCTTCCACCGGTTTAGCTTCTTCCTTAGGAGCTTCTACCGGCTTAACTTCTTCCACAGGTTTCGTCTCTTCGATAGGCTTAGCTTCCTCCACCGGTTTCTCTTCCGGAACGTAAGGAGGTAAGACCCAAGTATTCTCCGGACGAGGTTCGGTCGTAAGAGGTTCATGCTCGTTATCGGCAACGACACTCTTTACATCACTGCGGTCTTCGCCGGTAGCTTCAAAGGAATAAGGATTCTCTTTTTCGGCACGTCCGTAATCGGCTTTGAGATCATTCGGATTGAACGGCTTTTCTTCTTCGGCCGGTTTTTCTTCTTCCACCGGAGTTTTGATAGGCTTCTCTTCTTTCGGAGCTTCTTCAAGGGGCTTAGGCTCTTCGACCGGCTCTTTGACTTCTTCTAAGACCGGAGCTGTCTCTTCTTCAGGCTTTGCGGTTTCGGTGATATCTTCCTTCGGAGCAGGAGTCTCTTCGATAGTTTTCTCTTCTATCGGTTTTTCTTCTTCCTTCGGAGCTTCTTCCACCGGCTTTGTTTCTTCTACCGGCTTCGGTTCTTCGGCCGGTTTTTCTTCTTCCACCGGCTTTTCTTCTTCGTCCCAAGGATCGGCACCCCATTCATCGACCGCAGGGAGAACCTGGACTTTCGCTTCTTCCGGACTTAAGGATTTCGCCAGAGCGGAATCTTCTTTGTTCTCTTCTTTGATTACGGCCTTCTCGTGGACCGGTTCGAGATCGTTGATGATCTTCTCTTCCTCGGTCGGATAGATACCAGGTAAAGCAGCGATACGGGAAGGCTTAAGCGGTTCTAAGGAATTGAGTAAAGCAAGTTCACGGACTGTCGGTAAGACACGTTCGCTCGTAGCCTTCGTAACTTCTTTCGTAGAAACGGCAGCGACAGGGGAAGTAGCAGCAACGGCAGCTTCCGGCTTCTTTTCCTCTTCTTCTTTGACAGGAGCAGCTTCGGTAGCTTCCGAATAAGCAGGAACCGGAGCCTGAAGAGCAGGAGTCTCTTCCGGCTTCTTTTCCTCTTCTTCCTCTTCTTTTCCGGCAAGAGAAGGAATCGCTTCTTTCGCTTTCTTCGGTTTACCGGCGAAACGGCAGATGAGGAGAACAACGATTTCAAAGAGAGCGACAATCAGGCAGAAATAGAAGAGAGCGAAGATATAAGGATTCGTATGTCCGCCGAAACGTAAGATGGTCAGGGCACCTCCTTCTTTAAAGAGATCGGCGAAGGAACGGGCGACATTGAGCATCCAAGTATAGGCAGGACCGAAGACCTTGATCGATCTCTGTTTCCATAAAGTAGAGGCAGTAGCCGCAGCACAGAGAAGAACTATGACAAAGAGAATCCATTCGAAGACCTTTCTCCAAGCCTGGGTTCTTCCGACTCTCTTATTCTTCCCCATGACAAGGAAGATGATATAGATAAGGAAGAGATACCCGAGCGCACAGATAGAGCCTAATAAGAGATAGAAAGCGCAGGTGAAGGCAACACCATGCCCAGGTAATGCGGTCGCACAATGGTAGTTCTGGCAGATGTGGTAATTGACCCAATTTTTGATGGCCGGGACCCTTGCCTTAAGCCAATCCATCGACTGCAACCAAGCCTTGATCGAGGACTTGGCCGGAGTGAACATCAGTACACCCCAGACGACGATACAGACCGCAGCGATCAGGAAGAGAATGTTGAAGACCGTCACTGCCGGCGAATGACGCCGGACTTTTTTGGGTTTCAGAGAAGAGTTAGCCATACCCAAAAACCTCCTTGCTGAGAATAAGGGCAGAAAGCCCTTTAACTAAACATTAGTCTATCACTGCTTCCTTTTTGTTGACAATACTTTTTCAAGAAGGAAGAGAAAAATTTCTTAAGAAACAACTTTTCTCAACGAGTACCTGTAGGCATGTTGGGAAGCCGGATTTCTCCTGAAAAAAGAGCAGGCATGAGAAAAGCCCACCTGTTATTGAATAATCAAGTGGGCTTCCCTGTGTGCTATTCAATGGAATTGGATTAGCTTTCCGGTCAGAAATAGTCTACCTTTTTCTAGCTCACTTTGCAATCTTTTCCCGTGCTTCTTCCACACCTTTTCGCATCCTTTTTTCTCTAGGAAAAGCAAAAAAGCATGTTACAATAACGCCTTGGAGAAAGAAAAATGATCGAACACAAGAAAACCGCGGTGTTCTTCGATTGCTGGGACACCCTTGTTGCCTTTGCTACCAAAGAGGAGGCATGGGAAACAAGACCGTTAATCAATCATTTAATCAATAAAGAAGTTGTCAATATAGAAGAAGTCCAGAAATACGGGCATCAGATGCTCGATGCCTATTACCACAAACACCTTCCCTATGAAATAAGTGCCCTGCAGTTCTGTAACCTTCTGGTTCTCCGTTTCGGGTTGAAACTGGATTGCTCTCTAGAACAATGCGCTTCCGAGATGTTCGTCTCTCTGAATCCTAGCCCCATTCCCGGGGTAGAGGAGTTCCTTTCGGTTTTAGAAGAAAACCATATTCCTTATGCCTGTTTATCGAATACCATCTATCCGAAGAAGGAAATGGAGAAACTGCTTACTTCTTTCTATCCGAAGCATCGCTTTGCCTTTCTTCTCACTTCCGAAGAAGTCGGTGTCAAGAAACCGAATCCGGATTTCTTCACGTTAGGACCTATTCTTCTTGACGTCCCTCTTTCCGATTCCATCTATATCGGAGACTCTTATCTGCAGGATATCTGCGGATCCTCTCTTGCCGGGTATGGGCTATCGATCTTCTTCAACCGGAAAAAGAAGACATGGGAAGATCTTGCCTTCGTCAAAGTCTTCGTTGAGGATTATAGGAACATCCCGCATAAGACCATCGCTTCCTATGCGGAACTCTATAACAGCAAAGGAGAACTCTCTTTATGGAAAAACTGATTCTGCCGGGCAAAGACGATTTCCTCTATCAGGTAGACGATACCAAAGTCGAAGCCGATAGCAGAGGAAAACCGGACTTAGCGAAGACCGTCTACTTCCTTCAGAACCTCGCCTTAGCCCATGTCAAGAAACTCGGTTTCGGAGAAGACTATCAGAGAGAAAAGAGTTTCCTTTATGTGGTCTGTCGCATGAAAGGGACTTTCTATCAGAATCTGAAGGTGGGAGAAAAACTGACCGGTGTCACTTATACCTTAGTTCCTAACCTCATCGATATGATCCGTTACGCCTATCTTCTCGATTCGGAAGAAAAACCGGTTCTTTTCCTTTCTTCCTTATGGATACTCCTCGATCCGAAGACAAGGAGAATCAAACCGGCCCGTTTCTACAGGGACGATATCTTAGCGAAGTATCCGAAGATGAAAGAGAACAAAGAGATCGAAGGGACCCATCTTGCGGCTCTTGACTTCCCTAAAGAAGGATTCGTTAAAGCCGGCGATTATACGATTGCTCCTTCCGATATCGATGCGAACCATCACATGAACAACACTTCCTATCTCCGTATCAGCAAAGACATCTCTTCGTTCGATTCTCTTTCTTCCTTTGAAATCGACTTTGAAAAAGAATGCTTCCTGAACGATAAACTTTCTCTTTGGAAAAAAGAAGAACCGGGAAAAGAAGAGATCGAAGGAAGAAAAGAAGACGGTTCCTTATCCTTCAAACTCCGTTTTCTTTCTCGCTAGAGTGAGACAAAACCCTCCCTTCTAGACAATATCTAGATGAGGAGGGCTTTTTTATGTCGGAAAGTTATGTCTGTCCCCGGTGCGGAAACAAAGATCCTAGGACCATCGGACACCGGAACGGAAAACCCTATTGCCGTCTCTGTCTTTCGTTTCAGGGAAAAGAAGCCGATGCTTCTTATCTTCCGAAAGAGAATCTTTCTCTTTCTCTGACTTATCCCTTAAGTCCGAAACAGGAAGAAGTATCGAAGAAAGTCCTTTCCCTCCTGAAACAGAGAAAGAACGCTCTCATCCATGCTGTCACCGGTGCCGGGAAAACCGAACTTGTCTATGCTTCGATGGAACACTATCTCAGAAAGAGACTCCATGTCGGTTTTGCCACTCCCCGAAAAGACGTCGTCATTGATCTTGCTCCCCGTATCGAAGAAGCATTCCCGAAGGCGAAAGTCGTTTCGGTCTATGGAGAACATACTTCTTTACTGGTAGGCGATATCCTTGTCCTTACCACCCATCAGCTTTACCGGTATCCGAAATATTTCGATCTCCTGATTCTCGATGAGATCGACGCTTTCCCGTATCGGGATAACCAGGTCCTGAACGCTTTTTTCTATCGGGCCGTGAAAGGAAACTATGTTCTTCTTTCGGCTACCCCTTCCCAGAAAGATATCGAATCGATAGAGAAAGATAACGGCGAAGTCGTGACTCTTTTTGAACGCTACCACCATTCTCCTCTTCCGGAACCGAAGATACTCAAGATCACTCCCCTGACCGGTTATTTCACCTGTATGAGAGAACTGAGAGGATTCTTAGAAGAAGGGAAACCGGTCTTTGTCTTTGTTCCGACGATCGACGAAGGAAAAAGCCTTTTCCATTTTCTTTCTCTTTTTCTTCCGGGAGGAGGACTGGTCTCCTCGAAGCAAGAAGAAAGAAGAATCGAGATAGAACGCTTCAAGAGCGGAACGTATCGTTACCTCGTTACGACTTCTATTCTGGAAAGAGGTGTCACGGTCAAAAACCTTCAGGTCATCGTCTATCATGCGGACCATGTTCTCTACACTAAAGCCGCCTTGATCCAGATTGCCGGAAGAGTCGGAAGAAAAATCGGTGCTACCGGAGGAGAAGTCCTTTTTCTTTCCGAAAGCAATACCTCAGAAGAGGAGGAAGCGATCTATGAGATTCATCGGACCAACATCAAAGCAAAGCTTCTGTAAATCCTGCTTCAAGGAATTCCGTGCTCCTCCCTATCGAAGAATATGGGAGAAAGAACCTCTTATCTGTCATGACTGTCTTTCCCAACTGAAGAACGAGTTGTCTTTTCGGAAAGTAGAAGGAATCAACGTTTATTTTCTCTGTTTCTATGATGGCATCATGAAACAGTGGCTGATGAATTATAAAGAGGCGGGAGACAGTGAATTGGCTCCGGTTTTCTTTTCTCTTTATCTTCCTTTGATCCACCTGTTCTTTCCTTTTTCTCTTTTCGTTCCTTGCCCGTCGAGTCAGGAAAGAATCTCAAAACGCGGTTTTGATCATCTGCCTATGATTCTAGAAGCCTCGCATCTTCCTTATCGGGCGGTTCTCAAAAAGGGGGATAAGGAAGAGCAGAAAGAGAAAAAGGGTTCCGAACGCTTTGCCAAGAAAGGAATCGGTGTCAAAGAAGAAGGAAAAGAACTTATCGGGAAAAGAATTGTTCTTTTCGATGATGTTCTTACGACCGGCTCTACTTTTCTTCAATCCGCTTCGGCACTACAGGGAATCGGCGTCAGAAGCATCTCAGGATTGATTCTGATGGACAACCAGAAACTCGAAGAAAGAAGGATAAAGGGTTCTTTATTTAACTAGTTATACTTAGTATAATTAAGTGCTTGCAACTAAGGAGAAAGTCGGCTATGGAAAACAACGAGAAAGACCATAAGAAAGCAACGACAAAAAAGACCCGTTTAGGGGCCATGAATACCCTCTTGGTCAAATGGCGCATCTGGATTGCCTGTGACCTGCTTTTGGCAACGGCTTCGATCGCCGCTTTGCTTATCTGCTACTACTTCGTCACGCCGTTTGACTATTACTTCTATGTCGCCGTTGGTCTTCTCGGTTTCTTCATCGTCGCGACCGTGATTCTCACTTTGGCTTTCAACCTCGGCTTCCGCAAAACCAAAAGCACTACCGAAATCAAGGCGGCCGAAATCGTCGGTAACGAAGCCGATGAAGCCTATGAATTCGGTAAGATCGGCTTAGCCGTCGTCGATAACGATATGCAGATCGTCTGGGCGAACGACTTCCTCCTCTCCCGCTATCACAACATCGTCGATGAAAACCTCTACGATATCTTCCCCGGATTACAGAGCATCAGTGAAAATTGCCCCGTCGCCAACCTCGAATACGAAAGCCACTATTATCAGGCCGAATATCTTAAAGAATCCCATCTCGTCATCTTCCGCGATGTCACCGACTTCCAGAACATCCAGATCGCTTCCAATAAGTCCGCACCGGTGGTCGGCTATCTCGCCATCGATAACTACGCCGATGTCCAGATGGCGATCGGCGACGATACCCGCTTTGCCGATATGGTCCACGATATCCGTGAAATCATTACGAAATTCGGTTCCGATACCGCCTCCCTGATGCGAAGAATTCAGGATGACCGCTATCTTTTCATCACCGATAACGAAAACTACCAGAAGATCAAACAGACCAATTTCGCGGTTCTCGACCAGGTCCGCAAACGTTTCCCGGACGGGTTTACGATTTCTTTAGGTATCGCCTATGGATTTACGACCTATTCGAAACTTGCTCAGAAGGCAAGCGATGCTCTCGATGTCGCTTTGTCCCGCGGTGGTGATCAGGCCGTCATTCTTCCTTTCCAAGGCCAGATCATCTATGTCGGTGGCAAGACCGAGCTTCAGCCTTCCCGCAACCGTGTCAAGATCCGTTCTCTTTCCAATTCCTTCACGACTCTGCTCAAGAACTATTCGCAGATCGTCATCGTTCCGCACTATAACGCCGACCTCGATGCGATCGGCTCTGCCTTAGGCGTCTATCATATCTGTCAGCATCTTCATCTCAACGCGAAGATCTGCTGGGATCCGACGGCCGCCGAGGATTCGACCCGCGGTGCCGTGGAGAGTGAATTCAATAAGGATGAACTCGATGCCATGACCGGCAATATGCGTTCTATCAGCGCCTTAGCCGGGGAGAACACGCTTTATGTCGCGGTTGACCACAACAACCCGAAACAGGCGATATTCCCTTCGATTGTCAAGAAGTTCTCCCACTTCGTTGTCATTGACCATCATCGGCCGGGTGATACGATCTATGACGATATCGAACTCAACGGTATCGATACTTCGGCTTCTTCGGCTTCGGAACTCCTGACCTTCTATATCTCCTATAACGCCAACGAGATTGCTCTCGATAGCCGTACCGCTACCTTCTTACTTGCCGGTATCTCGTTAGATACCCGCTTCTTCAAGCAGAAGGCGACAGCCAATACGTTTGAAGCCGCGATGATTCTTTCCAAATACGGCGCTAACGATAACGAAGTCGCCGAATTCCTCAAGGAGGAATGGGATATCTACCGCGAGAAGATCTCAATCCTCAATTCGGCCGAGACTCCCTATAGCGGTATCGTTGTCGCCTGTGCCAAAGAGGATGAGATCGTCAACGATACGACGCTTGCTCTTGCCGGAAACGAAGCGATTTCGATCAAAGGCAATCAGGCTAGCTTCATCATCGGTCGTATCTCGCCTCATGAAGTGAAGATCTCGGGACGTTCCGATGGTTCTATTTCGGTACAGGTGATTCTGGAGAAGCTTGGCGGTGGCGGCCACTTAAGAATGGCGGCGACCAAGATCAAGGATGTGAGCGTTGCTGAGGCGAAGAAGGAACTGCTTGCGGTTCTCAACGACTATCTCGACGATGCCCGTATGAAGAGTGAAAGTGAAGACAAGGAGGAAGCTTAATAATGAAAGTACTTATGAAACAGGATCTTCGTAAAGTCGGAAAGAAAGGCGAAATCGTCGATGTTTCCGATGGTTACGGAGCCAATTATCTGATTCCGAACGGCTATGCGGTGCTCTATACCGCCGAAGCCCAGAAGCAGTATGAAATCGAACTCGAAGAGGAGCGGAAAGAAAAAGAGCGCAAACGCGAAGAGGCAAAAGAGCTCTCCAAACGCTTGGAGACCATCACGCTTGTTTTCGAAGCTCCGGCCGGTAGACGTGGCGACATGATCGGAACCGTCTCCTTCAAGAAGGTTTCCGAGGCCTTGAAGAAACAATACGATATCAAGATCGATAAAGGCCAGGTCATCGATAAGAACGTCATCATCAACGGCTTCGGTGTCACCGATCTCAAAGTCGATCTTTTCGATGGTGTCTTAGGCACCATCCACGTCAAAGTCGTCCTCAAGGAAAAGAAGTAAAATGGCCTCCTCTCAGGACGGACTGCAGTTAGACGAAATCTCGATTCTCGGCAATATTCTTCTCGACCCGACCGGGGATAGCTTTTTGGTGGCTTCCCAGCGTGTCACACCGGAAGATTTCACCGATACCAGAAACCAAGCCATCTTCCGCGCCTGTCTCTCTTTGAACCGCAAGGGAATCAACCCCGATTTTGCCACGGTCGAAGAGGAGCTGAAGAACGCCAAGGAATTCGATGAGATCGGCGGTGAGGAATACCTCAACGCCGTTGTCGAAAAGGCGGTCACCCAAGGCTCCATCGAAAACTACCTTGCTTCGGTCAAGGATAAAGCCGTTTTCAACCGCTATATCAACGAACTCAACGACATCATCAAAGAAGCGAAAAGCACTCCGATCAGCGATATCTCCGAATTCATCGGCTCCAGAACCGATAAGATTCTCGAGATTTCCCAGCAACGCCGTATCACCGCTGCAAAATCGCTGAGCGATGTCTCCGATGCTCTTGTCGCAAGACTTGTCAAGCAGACGAAGGATTTCAAAGAGAAGAACATCCCTCTCTCCGGTATGACCGGTGTCAGAACCGGGTACGAAGAACTCGATAATCTCACCAAAGGTTGGCATCCCGGCGACATGGTCGTCGTCGGTGCCCGTCCTAGTGTCGGTAAGACCGCTTTTGCCCTGAACCTTCTTTACCAGGTCGCAAGGCAGCATAAGCCGGTTGTCTTCTTCTCCCTGGAAATGTCGGCCGAACAGATTGCTCTCCGTCTTCTTAACCTCACTTCGGGTCTTACCAGCGAACGGATCAACGAGTTCGATTATCAGGAGCAGTCGACGAAGGATAACCTCGTCATCGATACCCATGGCGATAGCGATGCCGCTGCCGATGCAATCAAGCTTCAGCACGGTTTAAACGAACTTACCTCCCTTCCTTTCTATATCGACGATAACCCAGGTTCCAAGATGATGGATATCGCGACGAAGTGCAAACAGCTTCAGAACACGATTCTTCAGAAGGAAAAACAGAATATCGCCTTGATTGCGATCGACTACATCGGTCTTATCACCTCTCCGAGCAAGGCTAACGCCGGCTCGCGTCAGCAGGAAGTCAGCGATATCTCCCGTCAGATCAAACAGATGGCCCGTACCCTGTCGGTTCCGGTCATCGCATTGACACAGCTTTCCCGTGATTCCGAAAAACGTCCGGACCACCGTCCGCAGATGTCGGATATCCGCGACTCCGGTTCTATCGAACAGGATGCCGATATGATCTTCATGCTCTACCGTAGCGATTACTACGAAAATCAGAAGAACTACGGGCCGGGAGAAAGTCAGGAAGAAGCCCAGGAGCAGAATTCCAATTCCCCGATTTCCCAGGTCTCGGTCTCCTTGATGAAGAACCGTAACGGTGCAACCGGCGCTTTGACTTTCATGTTCGATAAGGAACATTGCTCCTTCAATATCTTAGACGACCAGCACGAGGAACAATAGCGATGCGCTTTGATGTCATCTCCTCCGGTTCGAAAGGAAATGCTACTTTAGTATTCTCAGGAGATTCGGTAATTCTTTTGGATTTCGGTATCTCGAAGAAAAGAGTAGAAAAAGCTTTGGAAGCCTATGGATGCTCCTTTGCTTCGCTTTCGGCTGTCTTTCTTACCCACACCCATTCGGACCACGCTAGCGATGCTTTCAACGTTCCTTTTTCGCTTCTTTATGCGCCTCAGCCACGGATTCCGAAAGTGGATGCTCTGCTCTCCGGAGAACATCTGATTGCGCCGTTTTCGCTGACGCAGATCGGCCCTTTTTCGATAAGGGCACTACCGGTCTCTCACGACTGCCCCAATACCATGGCCTATGTGATGGAAGACGGAAAAGAAAGTTTAGTCTATCTTACGGACACCGGATTTGTTCCGGAGAAGGATTTTCCCTATCTTCAGGGAAAGACCTACTATATCTTCGAAAGCAATCACGATCCGAAGATGCTCTATGAATCGAAGCGTCCGGATTATCTGATCCGCCGTATCATTTCCGATACCGGCCATCTTTCCAATAGCGATTCCGGCTATTATCTTTCCCTTCTGATTTCTTCTTCGACAAAAGAAGTGGTTCTCTCCCATCTTTCCGAAGAATGCAACACCCCGGAGAAAGCTCTCTCTACGGTAAAGGAAGTGCTGCTCACCCAGCTCGGTTATGTTCCGGAATGTCTTTTCCGCACCGCCAGTGCCAAAGAAGAGACAAGAGGAGGAGAAAAATGAACTTCCGCTTTCTGCTCCCCGGAAAAATCCGTGAGAACTATATCGAGGAAGGTTCGAAAGAATATATGAAACGTCTTTCCCGTTTCGGGAAAGTCTCTTTGACGATGCTCAAAGAAGAACCTCTTCCTCCGTCTCCGAGTCAGAAAGAGATCGCAGCGGCTCTGAAGAAAGAAGCGGAAAGGAATCTACGTCTGATCCGGGACGATGAGAAAGTCATTCTTTTCGATGTCCACGGAAAAGAGATGGATTCGGCTTCTTTTGCTTCTTCTTTAAAAGAGCTCACTAGTCGTAGCGGCAGCCTTGTTTTCCTCTTCGGTTCTTCCTATGGAATCGATGAGTGCGAGCGGAGAAGAGCGGATCTATCGGTTTCTCTTTCCAAACTCACCTTCACCCATACGATGGCGTTTCTGTTAGCTACCGAACAGGTCTACAGGGCTATGAAGATCGCTTCCGGAGAAACCTACGATAAGTAAGGATAAGGAAAGGCTTTTCTTAGCGAAGTCGAGCCGAAAAAGCAAAAATTGTTTGACAAACACGAAGAAGGCCTCTATACTTGTTTTTGCTCTTGGGATATAGTCAAGCGGTAAGACAACGGTCTCTGAAACCGTGATGCCTTGGTTCGAATCCAAGTATCCCAGCCAATGAATGATTGCTCTCCCTGATCGGAGAGCTTTTTTACGTCTTTTTATCCTTTTTTTCTTTCTTTTTCTGCCCTGAAAAGCCACCCGCTCTTTTTCCCTTTCTCAGGGGCTGAGAAGCCCCTCTTCTTTGCTATAATAGAGCGCAAGAAAAAACGCTATGGACATCAAATCGAAACTCAATACGAATCAGTATCTCGCCGCCAGCAGTAAAAGCCAGTATCTCCGTATCATCGCCGGTGCCGGAACCGGGAAAACCAGGACTCTGACCTATCGAATCGCCTATCTCATCACCGAGGGTATCAATCCGAAGCGAATGGTCGCTATCACCTTCACCAACAAAGCCGCCAAAGAGATGCAGACCCGTGTCGATGCCCTTCTTTCCCAAGAAGGTTTCTCGACTTCGGCAAAACCGCTGATCTGCACTTTCCACGGGTTTTGTTTCCGTTTCCTAAGAAAAGAGATCGGCCATCTTTCCGGCTATTCCTCCAGCTTCAATATCGCCGACGATGCCGATCAATCCCAGATTTATAAAGATATCTTCTCCAAGATGACCAAAGGGTCCTCCAAAGAGTTCACCAAGGCGGTCGTCTCCAAGATCTCGGATCTCAAGACCAAAGGATTATTCGTCGCGGATGTCCGTCCGACGATGGTACCTCTGGATGCCATCTATACTTTCGATGAACTGATCTATGTCTATGACGCTTATCAGAAGTTCTTGCGGAGTCAGAACCTCCTGGATTTCGATGACTTATTGATGCTTACTCTGAAGATTCTCCGCTCCGAAGAGAATGTAAGAAGCGTCTGGCAGAACAAGTACGATATCTTCCTTGTCGATGAGTTCCAAGACACCAACTCCGTCCAGTATGAACTGGTGAAGCTTCTGCTTTCCAAGAAGGCGATGCTCACCGTGGTCGGAGATCCCGATCAGACCATCTACACCTGGCGCGGAGCCAAGAACGAGATCATCAAGGATTCTCTTTCGAAGGATTTCCCGACTCTCGATACCGTGGTTCTCGATGAAAACTACCGTTCGACCCAGAAGATTCTCAATGCCGCCAATGCTCTGATCCGTCATAATTCGGATCGCCTGGAGAAGAACTTAGTCGCTGCCTCTGGTCAGGAAGGAGAAAACATCACCTATATCGCCTATTCCGATATGGATAACGAAGCCTATGGTATCGCTTCGCAGATCCGCTCTCTCGTCACCAAAGGCAAGTATAACTATAACGACATCGCTATCCTTTATCGCTCCAACTATCTCTCCAACGCCATCGAAAAGAAACTGACGAATTTCAAGATTCCCTATGAAGTCTACGGCGGTATGAAGTTCTACGAAAGAGCCGAGATCAAGGATGCTCTTTCCTATCTGAGACTTCTTGTCAATCCGGACGATATCTCTTTCCGCCGCATTCTCAAAGCTCCGTCAAAAGGGGTCGGAGATGTCACTCTTACGCGCGCTTTATCCTTAAAAGCACTTCTTCCGGAAGAGGAGAATTCGCTTTTTACGATTTTCAAAGATCACGCCGATGATATCAAGCTCTCTTCGAAGTCGAAGATCCTGCTTGCGCCTTTCTATCAGGCCTATAGACAGATGAAGGATGTCCTAGAATCCGACTGTGAACCGGCAGAACTGGTGACCGCCATCCGCAACTACTTTGTCCAGACCGGCTTCCTCGATTATGTCAATAAGGAAGATAAGAAGATGGAGGATGAGCTTTCCTATACCGCCGCTTCTTCTCAGAGCAAGACCGATAACGTCATGGAATTCCTAAGAGATATCACTTCCTTCCTGGAAGAAGAGTATCTCGATGACGACGGAACCAGAAGAAAAGCGACCTTGGAGGATTTCCTCATCGAAGTCGCCTTACAGTCCGACCAGGATACGATGAAAGAGGAGAAGAAAGTCGCCCTGATGACAGGGCACGTCTCCAAAGGCTTGGAGTTTCCGGTCGTCTTTGTGACCGGTCTATGTCAGAACATCTTCCCGACCTCCCATGCTCTATCCAGCGAAGGAAGAAGTGCGATCGAAGAAGAGAGACGTCTTCTTTATGTCTGTGTCACCAGAGCCAGAGAACGCCTCTATCTATCTTCGTTCGGTGGCCATAGCTTCATGACCGGTGCTCCTTATACGCCGAGTATGTTCTTAAGAGAGCTGGACTTAGTCACTCCGAAGAAAGAACCGGCGAAAGACTACTCTGCCTATATCGGGTCCCATCGTCCGAGTGCGAGAGGAAGTCTTTTCTCTCCGCAGGCAGAAAGTATTCTTAAGAGTGCTGCTTTATCAAGACCTACAAACAGCGCCACCAACGAAGTCTATAACGTCGGCGATGAAGTGATCCACACTTCCTTCGGTGTCGGGAAAGTCAAAGAGCTTCTTCCGGGAAACAAGATCTTGGTCGAGTTCCCCTCTCCCTATGGAGAGAAGAAACTCATGATCGGTTTCAAAGCCTTCCGCAAAAAGAGAGAGGGGGAATAACGTATGGAACCTGTCGATAAGGATAAAGAGCGGGTCAAGGAACTGACCGACCTGCTCAACAAATACAATTACGAATACTATGTCCTCAACCAGTCCGAAGTAAGCGATGCCGAGTTCGACCGGCTGATGGAAGAACTTCAGTTGATTGAAACTCGTCGCCCGGATCTCAAGGATCGTCTTTCTCCGACTTCTAGGGTCGGTGGCGGTATCGCTTCCGGCTTTAAGAAAGTCACCCATAAGAAGTACATGCTTTCGATTGCGGATGTCTTCAACACCGATGAGCTTTACGCTTTCGATGAAACGGTACGGAAAGCGACCGGCTTAGATAAAGTCGAATACATGTGCGAAGTCAAAATCGACGGCCTTTCCTGCTCGCTTCTTTATGAAAACGGGGATCTTCAGGTCGCTTCGACAAGAGGAGACGGAAGTGTCGGCGAGGATGTCACCGACAACGTCCTCACGATTCCTTCGATTCCTCTTCACATCAAAGAGAAGAGAGAATTCGAAATCCGCGGTGAAGTCTATATGCCGAAAGCCTCTTTGAAACGCCTCAACGACGAAAGAGCCAAAAACGGTGAACCTCTTTTTGCAAATGCCCGTAACGCGGCTTCGGGTTCTTTGAAGAATCTCGATTCGAGAGTCACTGCTTCCAGACACCTCGAAGCCTGGTGGTACTATGTACCGGATGGCTTGGAGCTTGGTTTCAACACCCATGCTGAGGCTCTTGACTATGCGACAAGCCTCGGTTTCCGCACCAATCCCGAAAGAAGACTCGTCCACGGAATCGAGGAAGTTCTCGCTTATGTCGAAGAATACCATAAGAAGAGACCTTCTCTTTCTTACGATATCGATGGCCTTGTCATCAAGGTCAACGATATGAGGTTATACGATACGATCGGTTATACGATGAAGGTTCCGAAGTGGGAAATCGCCTATAAGTTCCCTCCGGAAGAGCAGTTCACGAAGCTCGAGGATATCGAGATCTCGGTCGGCCGCACCGGAAGAGTCGTTCCGACGGCGGTCTTAGAACCGGTCCGTGTCGCCGGTTCTCTGATTTCCCGTGCGACACTCAATAACGAAGACTATATCAAGGCAAAGGATATCCGTATCGGAGATACCGTCTCTCTCCATAAAGCCGGAGATGTCATCCCGGAAGTCGGGAAAGTATTGCTGGAGAGAAGACCGAAAGGTACCGAACCCTATCATTTCCCGACCGAATGCCCGTTCTGCCATGAACCTCTGACCAAGGTCGAAGGACAGACCTTCTGCAAGAACGGGAAGTGTCCTTCCCGTCAGATCAATAACCTCATTCTCTTTGTCTCCGATGCCGGTATGGATATCGACGGACTGGGAGAGAAGCTGGTGGAGATGCTTTTCAACGAAGGTATCGTCACTTCGATCGATCAGTTCTATACCCTGAAAGACCATAAGGAAGAACTGATGCTGATGGACGGTATCGGCGAGAAGACCTGTGCTTCTCTCTTTGAGGCGATTGAAAAATCCAAGCAGAACGATCTCTATATGCTTCTCTGCGGATTAGGAATTCCGCTGGTCGGAAAGAAGACCGCAATCGTGTTAGCTAATCACTATCAGAGCTTAGATGCCTTGATGGCGACTTCCAAAGAGGAACTTTCTTCTTTGTCCGACGTCGGAGAGGTGACAGCCGATCGCATCCTTGCCTATTTCGGAGATCCCCATAATCAGGAAATCATCGCAAAACTCAAGGAGCACGGCGTCAATACGCATCTTTTACATCCTATTCAGGAAGCAAAGAACAATTTCTTCAAAGGGAAGAAGTTTGTTCTTACCGGTGCTTTATCGGTCTCCAGAGATACTATGACAAAGAGGCTGGAAGCCTTAGGAGCCAAGTCTGCTTCTTCGGTTTCGAAAGCGACCGATTTCGTTCTTGTGGGAAGTGATCCGGGAAGCAAATACGATAAAGCCCAGAAGCTCGGCATCACGATCTATACCGAAGAGCAGATTACACCTCTCATCGAAGAGGCCGAAAAAGCACAGGAAGAATGAGAGCCGAAGAAGAGTGTTTGTTATATAATAAATTGTTTTTTAGGAGTGCTATCGATGATCAAAGTAACAAAAGATGTCATTAATCAGTGCGCGGAGAACCTCCTTTTTGAACTTGCTCCGGGTCAGGCGGACCTGATCTACGAAGAGTTCAATACGGTTCTTGCCCAGATCGATTTCCTCAAGGGAATCGAAGGCGTCGATGAAGCCGAGCCGATGACTTTCCCCTATAAGGAACATCAGAAGCTTCTCAGAGAGGATATCCCTTCGAAACCTCTGAGTGCGGAAGAGGAATTATCCAACTCGAATACCCGTTTAGGCAATCAGATCAAACTCCCGAAAGTTGTAGGTAACAAAAATGACGAAATGGATGACTAAGGATATTCTCTCGATCCATAAGGCTTTGGTCGAGAAGGAAGTGACTCCTTCCGAACTCGTGGAGGAGTGTATTGAGCGCATCGGAAAAGACCAGTGCAATTCTTTTGAAGCCACCCGTTTTGACGAGGCGAGAAAAGAAGCGAAGAAGATCACCGAGATCGGGGAAGACGAAGTCCTGAAAGGTATCCCGTATCTCGCTAAGGATAACTATTCCACCAAGGGTACCGAGACCAGCGCTTCTTCGAAGATCCTCACCGGTTATGTTCCGACTTTCGATGCGACGGTCGTCAAGAAGCTCAAAAGAGCCGGCATGATCCAGGTTGCCCATACCACCATGGATGAACTGGCGATGGGCGGAACCGGTACGACCGGAAGAAAAGGCGATACCACCAATCCTTACGACAAGGAGCGTATCGTCGGCGGTTCTTCCTGCGGTTCGGCAGCTGCCCTTGCGCAGGGTATCGCTCCGATGGCTTTAGGAAGCGATACTGGTGACTCGGTCCGTAAACCGGCTTCCTTAGCCGGACTCGTCGGTTATAAGGCGACCTGGGGAAGAATCTCCCGTTTCGGTCTTTTCCCGTTTGCTCCCTCTTTGGATGCGGTCGGTTTCTTCACCCGTGATGTTCTTTCCGCGGCTTATGTTCTCACTGCGTTAAGCGGACACGATAAGAACGATATGTCTTCTTCCTATCGTAAGAAAGAGAAGTACGAGAAGTATGTTCTGGAAGGAAAGAGACTCAAGAGAGTCGGTTACTTCAAAGCCGTCATGGATTCGATCAAGGATCCTATCATCAAGGATGCTTATAGCAAACTTCTTGAGGAACTCAGGAAGAAAGGCTATGAAGTCCTTCCTTACGATTATCCGATCGAGCTTCTCGATGCTCTCTATCCTACTTATATGATCATCTCCTGCGCCGAAGCCGGCTCGAACGACGCTAACCTCGACGGTGTCCGTTTCGGCCCTGCCGCTACCAACAATCCGAAGACCTATAAGGAATATATGATCGACTGCCGTAGTAAAGGCTTCTCCGATCTTATCAAGAGACGTTTCGTCATCGGTTCTTTCTCTTTGTTAGCGGAGAATCAGCCGGAGATGTTCAACCGCGCTCAGAAAGCCCGTCGTCTTATCGTCGATGCGATGAACCGCTTCTTCGATTCGTTTGATTATCTCATCGTTCCTTCCGCCTATTCGATTCCGAAGAAGATCAAGGATCTTTCGACCGCCTGGTCGACCCATCCGGATTATCTCGATAACATCCTTACGCTAGGGAATTTCGGCGGTTATCCGTCTGTTACGGTTCCGCTCACCTTCGATCAGGGAATGCCAATCGGTGTCAATGTCACCGGACGCATCTTTGAAGACGGCTATGTCTTAAGCATGGGCAAAGAGATCGAAGATATCACCGGACTGAAGAATCTCGTCGCCGGAAAGGAGAACAAGTGACCATGGAATTTGAACCAGTAATCGGTATTGAAATCCACGTCGAGTTCAAGACCAAGTCGAAGATGTTCTCTTCGGCTCCGGTCACTTTTGGCGCTTCGCCTAACTCCGAGACCGTTCCTTTTGATTTGGCGATGCCTGGCTGCATGCCGGTTGTCAATAAGGAAGCGGTCGTATATGGTATCCGCGTCTGTGAAGCGATGCATATGAAGATTGCCCGCACCCTTTATTTCGACCGTAAGAACTACTTCTATCCGGATTTACCGAAAGGTTTCCAGATCACCCAGCAGTTCGACCCGATCGGAAGAGACGGCTATATCGAAATCCAGATCGACCATAAGCCGGTCCGTATCCGTGTCAATAACGCCCACTTGGAGGAAGATACCGCAAAGCAGATCCATTTAGCCGATATCTCCCTTCTCAACTTCAACCGTGCCGGTACTCCGCTGATCGAAATCGTCTCTGAACCGGATATGCATTCCGGGGAAGAAGCGATGAAGTATGTGGAAGCGATCCGTGAGATCGTCACTTACTTAGGTGTCTCCGACGGTAAGATGGAAAACGGCTCGTTACGCTGTGATATCAACGTCTCCCTAAGAGAGAAGGGTTCCACCAAACTCGGTACCAAGACCGAATGCAAGAACCTCAACACGATTCAGAACATCCGCGCGGCGGTCGACTATGAAGTCAAACGTCAGAGTGAGATTCTCCTTTCCGGCGGTAAGGTCGAACAGGAGACAAGACGTTATGACGAAGCCGAGAAGAAGACGGTTCTGATGCGTAAGAAGACCAACGCCATCGACTACAAGTATTTCCGTGAGCCGAACATCGTCCCGATCGATCTTGACGAAGGTTTCATCTACGATGCGATCCATTCGATGAACAAGCTTCCGAACGCCTATCGGGAAGACCTGACGAAGTTAGGTCTTGACGATTACGAGATCGAAGAGCTTCTCAAGGATAGAGACTTTGTCACCTACTATGAAGACTGTATCACGCTGGGTGTGAAGAATCCGACCACCTTATGGAACTTCCTGATGGTCGATATCCTCGGTTACCTCAATAAGAATTCGCTTTCTCTCAAGGATCTGAAGTTCACCAAGGAGAATCTTGCTTCCTTAGTCAATCTTCTCTCCGATGGGAAGATCAATTCCAAGCAGGCAAAAGAGGTGCTCTCGGTCATGCTCGAGAAAGGCAGCGATCCTTTGAGTGTCGTCAAGGAGAAAGGCATGGAGCAGATCTCCGATACCGGAGCGATTGAAACTCTGGTCGAAGGAGTCTTAGCCGATAATGCTCCGACGATCGCCGACTGGCAGAGAGGAAAAGACCATGCTCTTGGCTATCTTGTCGGCCAGGTCATGAAGAGAAGTAAAGGAAAGGCCAATCCTAGCCTTGCGAAAGAGCTGATCTTAAAGAAGATCGGTCCTTGCGGCGCGAAGAAAGGTCAGTAGAGATTCCCTGAGCTCCTTAGAAATAGGGAGCTCTTTTTTATCGGCTGACACAATTATCTTTTTAACTGCTTCTGTCCGTTAGAATACCAGAAACGCCTAAGATACTTGTATTCTGTCTAGTTTTTCGATAGAATAAACCGCACTCAAGGAGGAACTGCGATGCGAGATAGAGAAAAGACGGATTTACGTGTGCTGAAGACGAGAAAGAAGTTAGAGAATGCCTTGTTATTCTATCTCAAGCAGGAATCCCTCAACGAGATCAAGGTCTCTTTGCTCTGCGAGAAGGCCGATGTCTCGCGAGCTACCTTCTACAACAATTTCGATTCGGTGCAGGATGTCTTCAAAGCTTACCTCATCGATCTTTCGGCTCCTCTGAAGGCCGATATCAAGAAAGCGACCGACTCCGATTCGAGCCGAGAGGAGATCGAGCTGATGTTCTGGCAGTTCCTCCATATCACGGTGAAGACCCTGTATGTCGAAAAGGACTCCTTCACGGAGATCTTCCGGAGAGAAGAGGAAGCCAAGACCGGACTTTATCTTTTCACCAAGGCTCTGAAAGAAACCCTTTCCGATCTTCTCCTTCCTTTTAAGGAGAGAATCGAAAAGGCGGTTCCCTATGAAATCTATGTCGCCGGACTTTCGGGACTTATACCGTCTGCTCTCTTTGCCTTGTTCTCCTCTCCGGCTCACTACACCCTCTCCCAGATGGAACGTTATCTTTACCATATGGTTGTCGAAGTCTATGTCGATTATGCCGAAAGCCATCTTCTTTCGCGCTGAAAGAAACTGCTCATGTCCAAAGATTTTTCCTTAGAAATTCTTCACGTCGATAAAAACTGCTCCGCCCGATACGGCGTTCTCCATACCCCACACGGGGATGTCGAAGTCCCGATGTTCATGCCGGTCGGAACCCAGGCTACCGTCAAGATGCTTTCTCCGGAAGAGCTGAAAGCTCTTGGATCCGGTGTCGTCCTTGCCAACACCTACCATCTTGCGTTGCGCCCCGGAAGCGATATCGTCCGCAAAGCCGGCGGTGTTCAGAAATTCATGGGTTATGATGGCCCGATGCTCACCGATTCCGGCGGTTATCAGGTCTTTTCCCTTACCAAACTCCGCGATAAGATCACCGAGGAAGGTGTTTCCTTCAAGGATCCCCTGAGCGGAAACCGCCATTTCTTCTCTCCGGAAAGCGTCATCAAGATCGAGGAGGATATCGGTGCCGATATCATCATGTCCTTCGATGAATGCGCTCCTTATCCCTGTACGAAGGAATACATGAAGAACTCGATTGAACGCACGATCCGCTGGGCTAAACGCGGGCTAGCCGCCCATGAAAGAGAGGACCAGGCTCTCTTCGGTATCTGCCAAGGCGGAGACTATGCCGATCTAAGACAGTACTGCGCTGAGAAACTCACCTCTCTTCCTTTCGATGGCTATTCGATCGGCGGTACCGCGATCGGCGAACCTCGTTTGACCGAGTATCACGAAGTTTCCTTGACTCTTCCTTATCTTCCTTTCGATAAACCGCGTTATCTGATGGGTATCGGATCTTTGGATATGATGTTCGACGGAATCCGTAAAGGCGTCGATATGTTCGACTGTGTCTTACCGACACGTCTTGCAAGACACGGTTCCCTGATGACGCATCACGGAAGAATCAATATCCTCAAAGGCTGCTATGCCGAAGATTTCTCTCCGATCGATGAGGAGTGCGATTGCTATGCGTGCAAGCATTATACGAAAGCCTATATCCATCATCTGATGAAGTGCGAAGAAGGTTTCGGAGCAAGGCTCTGCTCGATTCACAATATCCGCTTCCTCATCCAGGCGATGGAAGGGGCAAGAGAGGCCATCAAGAACGACCGCTTCTTGGAATATGCCGCCGAACGTCTCGATGAGTTCGGCTCAGAAAGGGGTTGTTAGTTTTTATGAATACACCAGGTTTTGATTACGATGTCTACGATCTCAATTCCTATAATTACGATCTTCCGGAAGAGAGAATTGCCCAGTCTCCGGCCGAAAAAAGAGACGAATCGCGTCTTCTTGTGATGGACCGCAAGACCGGGGCACTCACCGATGAACCGTATTTCCGCAACATTGAGAAATACCTCCATGCCGGCGATGTCCTTGTCCGCAATAACACCAAGGTCATTCCGGCCCGTCTTTTAGGCGAGAAGAAAGAGACCCATGCCCATGTGGAGCTTCTTCTTCTCAATGAACTGAAGGACCGCAAGGATGTCTGGCAGTGCTTAGTCGGTAACGCCCACACCGTCAAACTCGGTACCAAGGTCTATTTCGGTACCAACGATGAACTTGTCGCCGAGTGCATCGAAGTTCAGGAAGAAGGATTACGTCTTTTCCATTTCACCTATAAGGGAATTTTCCTAGAGGTCTTAGACTCCTTAGGAAAGATGCCTCTTCCTCCCTATATCCATAAACAGTTAGGGGATAACTCCCGCTATCAGACCGTCTATGCCAAGATCGAAGGAAGTGCCGCCGCTCCGACCGCGGGGTTCCATTTCACCAACGAACTCTTCGATCGCTTAGAGAAGAAAGGCGTACAGGTAGTCGATATTACGCTCCATATCGGTTTAGGTACTTTCCGTCCGGTCAAGACCGACGATATCCGTAAGCACGATATGCATTCGGAGTTCTATATGATGTCGAAGGAAGCGGCTGACACTCTTAACAAAGCCAAAGCCGAAGGAAGAAGAATCATCGCGATCGGCACCACTCCGACAAGAACGCTGGAATCCGTCTATCAGCGCTTCGGAAAGTTTGCCGAGTGCTCCGGAAACACGAAACTCTTCATCTACCCCGGTTATAAATATCAGGCGATCGATGCGCTTATCACGAACTTCCATCTTCCGAAGTCGACTCTGGTGATGCTTGTCTCGGCTTTCTCGACAAGAGACAACATTCTCAATGCCTATAAGCATGCGGTTGAGAACAACTACCGTTTCTTCTCTTTCGGCGATGCCATGTTCATCCACTGATGGTCGACGACAGAAACCGGAAAGACTATTATCAGCGGAAGTTCCTTTCTCTCTGTGAAGAGGTCGATAAACGGAAAGAAAAGCCGACCCTTTTTCTCCATGCCTGCTGCGGGCCGTGTCTCACCTATCCTTTATCGGTCTTGATTGAGCATTTCCAGGTGACGGTCGGATTCTTCAATCCGAATATCCAGCCGGCCGAAGAATACCGGAAAAGACTGGAAACCTTAGAGAGTTTCATCACCCGCTATAGCAAGGATAAAGGAGTCGAGATTCCTCTTGTCGTCAACGAAGAAGATTTTCTCGCCTATGAGAAAGCCTTTCAGGATAGAGACAAGGATCATGAGGGCGGTGCAACTTGTCTTAAATGTCACGCCTACCGTCTTTCGCTTGCCTACCGCTATGCCTATCTTCATCACTACGACTATTTCACGACCGTGATGACGGTCTCCTGCAAGAAACCTTCGAGAGAACTTAATGAGATCGCGGAGAAACTGGAGGCCATCTATCCTACGACCAAGTATGTCTATTCCGATTTCAAGAAGGATAACGGACAGCTGAAAGGAATACAGATTGCCAAAGCCTATTCCCTATACCGGCAGAATTACTGCGGATGTCTAGTCTCTTTGAAGGAAAGAGAAGAGGAGATCCGAAGAAGAAAAGCTCAGTCGGAGAACGACTTGAGGATGCTCGGATAGGCTCTTCTGGCTTTTTCTTCGTCTTCGAAAGTGATGGTGACGCTTCTCTTGTGGAGCGTCACTTTTGTTTTCTTGGTTCTTCCCATGACTTTCCGCTTATAGGATTCAATCTCCCGTACCGAAAGTGGGGAAGAGAGGATTCTCTGATAGATCTCTTTCTGATCCTTCTCGTCTAAAGAAAGAAGTGCTCTTGCTTCGCCGTAGGTGAGTTTCCTTTCCCGGAGTCCTTCTTTGAGGAATTCCGGAAGGTTATCTAGCCGGATCAGGTTTCTCACCTGGCTCAGGGATAAGGAAGTGATGGCGGCGATATCTTCCGCCGTGAAGACTTTCTCTTTCAGAAGTCTTGAGAAACAGGTGGTCTTGACCAGAGGACAGTCGTTTTCGGCGACGATGTTTTCTAAGATATAGAGCCGGACTCTCTCTTTGCTGAGATCCGCTTCGACACCGGGAAAAGAGGTGTAACCCAGGCTTTTCCCTAAGAGATAACGTTTCACACCGTTGATGACATAATACTTCGAAGAGGAAGCCGGAACCAGGATCAGAGGTGAGAGGAAACCGTCGTTTTTCAGGGATTCCTTCAGAGAGGAATAGAGATCTAACGCATAGTTCTTCTCATCGAAAAGAGGATGGAGAAGAAGTTTTTCCATCGGAATATCGCTGCGTGGGAAAGAGGAGAGATTCTTCTCGATCTCTTCGACGACGGAGTAGTTGGAATATTTCTCAATCAGTTCACCGAGCGAGGTTCTTCTCTTTGTTTTCGGCATATTCCATCACCTCACGGGCTAAGGAGGCATACGTAAGAGAACCGGCGGATTGCGGTTTATAGGCGTTGACCGGTAGACCGTTTGCAATCGCTTCGGGGATAGAGACATTCCGTGGGATCACGGTCGAAAAGACATGGGAGCGGAAATTCTTCCGCACTTCCTGAGCAATATCGGCGGAAAGCTTGGTTCTCGGGTCGTACATGGTGAGAAGTAAACCTAAGATCTCTAAGGAAGGATTGGTGGTTCTCTGTAAAGAAGTGACCGTAGAGAAAAGCTGGGCTAAGGCATCTAGGGCAAAATATTCACACTGGACCGGGACCAGTAAGGAAGTAGCGGCATTGAGGGCGTTAAGAGAAAGGAAACCTAGGGAAGGCGGGGTATCGATGAGGATGAAATCGAAGAGGGAAGCTTCTTTATCATCCAGCTTCTCTTTCAATAAAGTCAAAGAAGCCTTCTTTCCCTGACTGGAAAGATTCGATTCCGCCATCGCCAGAGTCAGGTTCGCCGGAATCAGAGAAACGTTTTCAATCGGCGTCTTGCGGATTGTATGTCTTAAATCATATTGCCCGGTGAGCAATTCATACATGGTTCTCTTCGACTGAGTCGGGTCGATACCGATTGCCTGGGAGCAGTTTCCCTGGGGGTCCATATCGACGAGCAGGATTCTCTTGTTGTAGCGGGAGAGAGCCGAGGCTAAGTTATAGGCGGTCGTGGTCTTTCCGACCCCGCCTTTTTGGTTGGCGATAGCAATAATCTCTTTCATAGCCTTATCAGTTTAGCATACCCCCTGCTTCTTTTGCCTTTCTTTTTCGACACTTTCCGCACTTTCCTAGGCTTCGAGAAGCGAATTCTGCTTGAAAAGGAGGTTGTGAACCACTATAGTAGTAAAGACTATCTGTGTGCGAAAGATTCAAGGAGGAGGGCCCTTATGAGAAAAGGCAAACGTTTCTTATCGCTGGCGCTTACAATCTGCGCCATTTCCCTCTCGGCTTGTTCGGGAGAATATACCTATCCGGACAACAACTGGGTAGAAGGCAAGATCGCTACGATCGGTGGTAAAACTTACGAATACAGCGAAATCTATAAGTATTTCGACAACAGCAAAGCCAGTGCTCAGGCGTATTTCACGGTGGCGAAGAATGTCGCCGCTCAGCTTGTGACTCCGGTCACCGATGGTATCAAATCGGATGTCGATCTCAAGATCAACAAGCTTCACGATACCTGGAAATCGAACGCCCGTTCGAACAGCACTTCCTATAAAGAGGAACAGGAGAAGACCTTCACTTCCGAGAATGTCGATAGTGAGGATGAACTCCGTGCGAAGTATATCGCCGATGCTCAGATCAAGGAAAACTCCGACGCTTATACCCGTACCACCACTTTATCCACTGGCGATAGCTACGTCATCAGCAAAGAGGCTACGGAGAAATATGTCGAGAACACGGCTCCGTACCATGTTTCCCACATCCTCATCCGCGTCGATGCTTCTTCTTCCGGCCAGGGTTACTATGCCGGACAGATTTCTTCCGATGATGCGAAACAGTTAGGTAACGTCACCCGTATGCTTACGGCCGGCGATTCTTTCGGCTCGGTCGCTCAGCTTGCTTCGGATGATTCCAGCTCTGCTGTCCAGTATGGTGAATGCTGGGGCGATAACACGATGTCGGCGATGCAGCTTTCGACGACTTATATCAACGAATTCAAGCTCGGTCTTTATGCCTACGATACTTTCCTCAATCCGGATACGACGACTAATGAGAGCGGCAACGCTTCGAATGACCTTATCCGTGCAACTTTGAGAGTCCCGGGGAAAGAAGTCACTTCCGGCGACAAGACCTATGACAACAAGACCAATGTCGCGGACCAGATCGGCTCTACCTTAGTCGGCCAGAGCAAGGCTTTCGGTATCCCGGTCTCAGTCGCTTTCACTCTTCAGTATCTTTCCGAAGAGGAGAAGAACCCGGTCAACGGTTCTACCGTTCAGTATGCTTCGACGGATCAGTATCCCCGTAACATTCTCTTCAACAACTACTTCAACTATCGCGGTGTCAACTTCATGTATAACGATGCGGCGGACTATGATGCTAGCTTCTGGAAACAGTACGGCGAACTCATCCAGGACGATGATGATTCGATGATTTCCATGGAAGTTTTCAAGACTAGCGGTGCTAATTCCAATAGCGCTTATGTTAAGGAAAAGGCCCGTGAGTACACCTATGTCAAGAACCTTCTTGACAGCAT